>NZ_VFVC01000099.1:0-2747 GCF_006441575.1 Mesorhizobium sp. B2-4-12 | reverse complement strand
GGCGCGCGCTTTGCTTCGACCTTGGGAGCCGAGGCGCGTTCCCCTCCCCCTTGTGGGGAGGGGTTAGGGGTGGGGGTACTGCGACGGTGGGCGCCCCACGCCCTGAAGGCGAAAAGCCGTTGGCATCGCCGGCCGTTCGCCTGCGGGCGAAGGACGCCGGCATCGATCTCAGGCAGGTCGCGGGAAGCGGTCCGGCCGGACGCATCGGCCATGAGGACATCGAGGCGTTCCTGGCGCGCGGGCCGCAAATGGCCAAGGCATCGGGCCTTGCCCGCAACGATGCTGTCGAGGACATCAAGGTGGTCGGTCTGCGGCGCAAGATCGCCGAGAAGATGACGCTGTCCAAATCGCGCATCCCGCACATCACCTATGTCGAGGAGATCGACGTCACCGCGCTGGAAGAGCTGCGCACCGCGCTCAACAAGGAGAAGCGCCCTGCCAAGGCGGGCGCGGAAAGGCCCAAGCTGACGCTGCTCCCCTTCCTGATGCGGGCGATGGTCAAGGCGATAGCGGATCAGCCCCAGCTCAATTCGCTGTTCGACGACGAGGCCGGTATCATCCACCAGCATGGCGGCATCCATATCGGCATCGCCGCGCAGACGCCGTCCGGACTGGTGGTGCCGGTGGTCAAGCATGCCGAGGCGCGCGACATCTGGGAGTGCGGCGCCGAGGTCGCCAGGCTGGCCGAGGCGGCGAAGTCCGGCACGGCGACACGCGACGAGCTGTCCGGCTCGACCATAACCATCACCTCGCTCGGCGCCATGGGCGGTGTCGCGACGACGCCGGTCATCAATCACCCCGAGGTGGCGATCATCGGCGTCAACAAGATGATGGTGCGGCCGGTATGGGACGGCGCCCAGTTCATCCCGCGCAAGATGATGAACCTGTCGTCCAGCTTCGACCATCGCGTCATCGACGGCTGGGACGCGGCCGTCTTCATCCAGCGCATCAAGACGCTGCTGGAAACGCCGGCGCTGATCTTCGTGGATTAGGTTTATGAATACGGACGCTGCCCCCTTACCTTCGTCATCCTCGGGCTTGACCCGAGGATCCATGCCGCGACCTCGGCCGGGGCGCGCAGCAGAACAGAATTCCGGACCGTTGCAACGCCTTAACGTGACGGCATGGATCCCGGGGTCTACGCGCGTCGCTACGCTCCTTGCTCCGCCCCAGGATGACGAAGGTACGAACGCCTCCGCCGATCTCCAACATGAGCGATGCGGTCCCGAGGCACCGCGACCAAGCGAGGTGCCAAGATGAAAGAAATCTCCTGCAAGCTCCTCGTCATCGGCGCCGGTCCGGGCGGCTATGTCTGCGCCATCCGCGCCGGGCAGCTCGGCGTCGATACGGTCATCGTCGAGGTGGGCAAGCCGGGTGGCACCTGCCTCAATGTTGGCTGTATTCCTTCCAAGGCGCTGATCCATGCGGCGGAAGAGTTCGAGAAGGTGGCGCACATGGCCGGCTGCGACAGCCCGCTCGGCATCTCGGTCACCGTCCCGGTGCTCGATCTTGCCAGAACCGTCGCGTGGAAGGACGGCATCGTCAGCCGGCTCAACAGTGGCGTTGCCGGCCTGCTGAAGAAGGCCGGGGTCAAGACCGTGCATGGCTGGGCGACGTTCCGCGACGGCAAGACCGTCGAGGTCGAGACCGAGACGGGCATGCAGGTGATCCGGGCCGAGATGATAGTGATTGCCACCGGCTCGGCACCGGTCGAGTTGCCGTTCCTGCCGTTCGGCGGACCCGTCATTTCGTCGACGGACGCGTTGGCGCTGGGCGAGGTGCCCAAGAGGCTCGTGGTCGTCGGTGGCGGCTATATCGGCCTGGAACTCGGCATGGCCTTCGCCAAGATGGGCGCCAAGGTGACCGTGGTCGAGGCCTTGCCACGCGTGCTGGCGCAGTACGATGCCGAACTGACCCGGCCGGTGGTCAAGCGGCTTTCCGCGCTTGGCATCGAGGTGATGACCGGCGCCAAGGCCAAGGGCCTGTCAACGAAGGGTGACGCCCTGCTGATCGAGACATCGGACGGCAAGAATGCCAAGATCGCGGCGGACAAGATCCTGGTGACGGTCGGCCGCAAGCCGGTGACCGAAGGCTGGGGGCTCGAGCAGATCGACCTCGACAAAGCGGGCAGGTTCATCCGCATCGACGACCAGTTCCGCACCTCGATGCGCGGCATCTTCGCCATCGGCGACGTCACCGGCGAGCCGATGCTGGCGCACCGGGCGATGGCGCAAGGCGAAATGGTCGCCGAGATCGCCGCTGGCCACAAGCGCAGCTGGGACAAGCGCTCGATCCCGGCCGTCTGCTTCACCGATCCGGAGCTGGTGACGGCCGGACTGTCGCCTGAAGAGGCCAAGGCCCGAGGCGAGATCAAGATCGGCGTGTTCCCGTTCGCCGCCAACGGACGGGCGATGACCAAGCTTGGCGAAGATGGCTTTGTTCGCGTCGTCGCCCGCGCCGACAACCATCTGGTGCTCGGCATCCAGGCGGTCGGGCAGGGCGTCTCGGAACTGTCGACGGCCTTTGGGCTGGCGCTGGAGATGGGCGCGCGGCTCGAGGATATCGCCGGAACGATCCATTCCCACCCGACGCTAGGCGAGGGCTTCCAGGAAGCCGCGCTGAAGGCGCTGGGACACGCGCTGCATATTTGAGAGTTGACCCTCCCCCTTGTGGGGAGGGTCATCCGTGAAGCGGAGCGGGGTGGGGGTCTCGTAGGGCGCACCCCCACCCCGTCCCGCAATCTCCGC
>NZ_VFVC01000098.1:0-2991 GCF_006441575.1 Mesorhizobium sp. B2-4-12 | reverse complement strand
GAACCCATCATGAGGGAGAAAACTGTTACCTATCTATCCGGTTCAAAGTGTTACCCATCTATCGGCTGGACACCGGTGAGGGGCAGCGCAGACATCTCAAGTCTCAGGGAGCACTCCTTGCAGCCAGCTGAAGCCGCACCCGTCCTGCTTGCCGTCGAGGGCGTCACCAAGCATTTCGCCGGCGTCACCGCGCTGAGCGACGTCTCGCTCGAGGTCAGGCCCGGCGAAATCCTCGGCCTGCTCGGCGAAAACGGCGCCGGCAAATCGACGCTTCTCAAAATCCTGTCGGGCGTCATGCCGCCGTCGAGCGGGCGCATCATTTTCGACGGCGCCGACTACCAGCCGGCGCGTCCGCAGGATGCCAAGCAGCACGGCATCGTCACCATCTACCAGGAACTCAGCCTGATCCCGACGCTGACGGTGGCGGAGAATATTTTCATCGGCCGTGCGCCGACCGGTCCGCTCGGGCTGGTGAGCTGGCGCAAGATGGAGCAGGACTCCCGCGCCATCATCGCCCGTGTCGGCCTCACCATCGACCCGATGACGCCGGTGTCGGCGCTGTCGGTGGCCGAGCAGCAATTGGTCGAGATCGCCCGCGCGCTGTCGCTGAAAAGCCGGCTGATCATCATGGACGAGCCGACCTCGGCGCTGACCGAGACCGAGGTGCAGCGGCTGCTGTCGATCATGGACCGGCTGCGCCAGGACAAGGTCGCCATCATGTTCGTCACCCACCGGCTCGAGGAGGCATCGGCCATCTGCGATCGCATGACGGTGCTGCGCGACGGCAGGCTGGCCGGACATCTCGACCGCGAGCGGGGGCCGATCCAGTTGCCACGGATCATCGAAAAGATGGTCGGGCGTGCCGCGTCCGAACTTTACGCGCGCCCGGTGCAGCGCGCGGTGGCCGGCGATGTCGTGCTTTCCGTACGGGGCTTGCGCACCGTGCGCGACCCCGAGGCGCCACATGCCATCGTGCTCGACGGCGTCGACATCGACCTCAAGGCCGGCGAGATCCTTGGCGTCGCCGGCCTCGTCGGCTCGGGCCGCACGGAACTGGCGCGCGTCATCTTCGGCGCCGACCGCATCGCGGCGGGCACGATCACGCTCGACGGCAAGCAAATCGCGCCGGCTTCACCCGCCGACGCCATCGCGCTCGGCATCGGCCTTGTGCCGGAGGACCGCAAGCACCAGGCGATCTTTGCCGCGCTCGGCATATTGCCGAATTTCTCCGTCGCTTCGCTCGGGCGGTTCAGCAACGGTTTCGGTTTCATGGCCGAGCGGCGCGAGCGCGACGCGCTGTCGGGTTTCCGCAAAATGCTGTCGATCCGCATGGCGTCGGCCGAACAGGCGATCGAGGGCCTGTCGGGCGGCAACCAGCAGAAGGTGATCCTGGCGCGCTGGCTGGCGCGCGATCCAAAAGTGCTGATCGTCGACGAGCCGACGCGCGGCGTCGATGTTGGCGCCAAGGCGGAAGTCCACCAGATCCTGGTGCAGCTCGCGGCGCGCGGCATCGCGGTGATGATGATCTCATCCGAACTGCCGGAAGTGCTGGCGGTGTCGGACCGCATCGTCACCATGCGCCGGGGCCGCATCACCGGCGAGATGCCGGGCGTCGAGGCAAATGAGGAAAAACTGATGGAACTGATGGCGCTCGACAAGCAGGATGCGAGGGGGCAGGAAGCACTCGGGCAGGATGGGGAAGGGCTGACACGATGAGCATCGCCGAGGAACAGAGCCAGCGCGGCGGCGCCACACTCGCAAGGCTTTTGATGAGCTTCGGGCCGCTGCTGTTCCTGGCAGCCCTCGTCGTCGTCTTCACCGTGCTGAAGCCGAGCTTCATCGACCCCATCAACCTGTTCAACATCACCAGGCAGATCTCGATCACCGGGCTGATCGCGCTCGGCATGACCTTCGTCATCCTCACCGCCGGCATCGACCTTTCGGTCGGCTCGCTGCTTGCCTTCTGCGGCATGGTGGCCGCCGTCGTCGCCAAGGGCGGCGCGGCCAACACGCTGTCGCTGTCGACCTCAGGCACGCAGGGCTATGGCTGGTTCGCCGCACTTCTCGCCGCCGTTCTGGTGGGAGCCGCCGCCGGCGGCGTGCAGGGGCTTGCCATCACAAGGCTGAAAGTGCCGCCCTTTGTCGTCACATTGGGCGGGCTGACGGTGTTTCGCGGGCTGACGCTGACAATCTCCAATGGCGGCCCGATTTCGGGTTTCGATGCCTCGATGCGCTGGTTCGGCACGGGGCTGATCGGCCCGGTGCCGGTGCCGGCGATCATCTTCGCCATTGCCGCCATATTGTGCCACATCGTGCTGCGCTACACGCGCTATGGCCGCGCCGTCTATGCCGTTGGCGGCAATGCGGAGGCGGCGCGGCTGTCCGGCCTGCGCGTCGACCGCATCCTGGTCTCGGTCTATGTCATCGTCGGCTTCTTCGCCGGGCTCGCCGCTTTCGTGCTGTCGGCCAGGCTGAATTCTTCCGAAGCGGTCGCCGGTATCGGCTACGAACTGACGGTCATCTCGGCAGTTGTCATCGGCGGCACATCACTGTTCGGCGGCATAGGCTCGGTCGGCGGCACGGTGGTTGGGGCGGCCCTGATCGGTGTGCTGCAGAACGGGCTGCAGTTCAACAACGTCTCGTCCTACACGCAAAGCATCGTCATCGGCCTGATCCTGATCCTGGCGGTGGCCTTTGATCGCTGGCTGAAGTCGCGGGTGCGGAGGTGAGTGCCTTTTCCTTCCCCCCTTGTGGGGGAAGGTGGATCGGCGCGAAGCGCCGAGACGGGGTATTGGACGGAATGAGGCGGTGAAGATTTACGTCAATACACCCCGCCACAGAACAAGCGTAGCGCCAAGCTGGAGCACCCCTCATCCGTCTCGGCGCTGACGCGCCGATCCACCTTCTCCCGCAGGGGGCTAGCGTGCGCACACATCTGCTTCGGAGGGGTGTCAAGGGACGTATTGGCCGGGCGGCAGATGGGGCTTGAAG
>NZ_VFVC01000097.1:0-3205 GCF_006441575.1 Mesorhizobium sp. B2-4-12 | reverse complement strand
GAGATCGACGCTTCGTTGGAGACGAAGCCGGAGGTGAATACCAGGGCCGCTTCCTTGCCGTGCAGGTCGGCAAGCTCATGCTCGAGCTCGACCAGCGGGTTGGAGGTGCCCGAAATGTTGCGGGTGCCGCCGGCGCCCGAGCCCATCTTGCCGGCCGCGTTCTGGAACGCGGCGATGACGTCGGCGTGCTGGCCCATACCGAGATAGTCGTTGGAACACCAGACGGTGATTTCCTCGGCGCGGCCGTTGGAGCGCCAGATGGCGCGCGGAAACTTGCCCGCGATACGCTCGAGGTCGGCGAAGACGCGGTAGCGACGCTCGGCATGGAGTTGGTCGATCGCTTCTTCGAAGAACCGCTGGTAATTCATGTCGACTTCCCAATTTTGCGCGGGATCATAATCATTGGCCGATTGGTCGTCCACCGGGCCATTTTGGTCAAAATGCCACGCCCCGCACCTGTTCCTAACGAGGGCGGATCGTGGCCTATTCTCCATTCACGATACGCTCTGTGGATCACGTTTGTTTCAGCACGATGCCACATCAAGTGAACGCCGGTTACCAAGGGTTCTAATGGCCATCCGGCAGGCTTTCCAGTAAGGCGGTGTTTGAGACAGTTTCCGATAAATCTTGGGTAAGCGAGGACTTGGGATGACGGTTTTGGTGACAGGTGGTGCCGGCTACATCGGCAGCCACATGGTCTGGGAATTGCTGGATGCCGGCGAGAGCGTGGTCGTTCTCGACCGGCTTTCCACCGGCTTCGAATGGGCGGTTGCGCCAGAAGCAAAGCTGGTCGTCGGTGATGTCGCCGACAGGGAATTGGTAGGCTCGATCATCCGGGACAACAAGGTCGACGCGATCATCCATTTCGCCGGCTCGATCGTGGTCCCCGAATCCGTCGCCGATCCGCTCGCTTATTACGAGAACAACACCTGCAAGACACGCACGCTGATCGAGACCGCCGTGCGCGAAGGCGTGCCGAATTTCATCTTTTCCTCGACAGCCGCCGTCTATGGCGGCGCCGGGCTGGAACCGGTGCGCGAGGATGCCCGCCTGGCGCCGGAATCGCCCTATGGTCTGTCCAAGCTGATGAGCGAATGGATGCTGCGCGATGCTGGCCAGGCGCACGGCCTGCGCTATACCGCGCTGCGCTACTTCAACGTTGCCGGCGCCGACCCGAAGGGCCGCACCGGCCAGTCTACCCCTGGCGCCACCCACCTCATCAAGGTCGCTTGCGAAACCGCGCTCGGCAAGCGCCCGTTCATGCAAGTCTTCGGCACCGATTATCCGACGCCTGACGGAACCTGCATGCGCGACTATATCCATGTCAGCGATCTGGCCGCCGCGCATCGGCTGGCCCTGCAGCGGCTGCGCGCCGGAGGACAGAGCCTCGTTGCCAATTGCGGCTACAGCCATGGCTATTCGGTGCTCAAGGTGATCGACAGCGTGCGCCGCGCCTTCGGCCGGGATTTCGAGGTGAGAATGGGCGACCGGCGTCCCGGCGACGCCGCTGCCGTGGTCGCCAATTCGGATCTTGCCCGCGCGGAACTCGGCTGGACGCCGCAACGCGATGATCTCGACCAGATCGTCAAGGATGCGCTCGCCTGGGAACGCATCCTGACCGGCAAGAACTCCGCGCGGGGCTGAACCACAGCCCTCCTTTTGGACGCGCCAAGGACGCCGCACACCTGATGATTTTGCGCGTGATCCGTTCCGAACTCCGGTTCGGGGGCATGCGCGGGGAGCTGTTGGGCCAAGGGCTCGCGGGGCGCATTCATACGCGGTATTGAGGCTCATCGGGAGGCGGTGCGCGGAAGCTTCCGCCGGCATGATCTTTGGGGAGGCGCATGAAGATTTTGGTGCTCGGAGCCGGCGTCGTTGGCACGGCCGCCGCCTATTACCTGGCAAGCGACGGCCACGACGTGACGGTGATCGAGCGCCATGAAGCGGCGGCGCGCGGCACCAGCCGCTCGAACGCAGGTTTGGTCTCGCCAGGCGACGCCACCGCCTGGGCCTCGCCTTCTGCGCTGAAGACCTTCCTGCGGGGGCTCTGGAATCATGATCTCGGCATCAAGGTCAGGTTGAGTCTCGATCCCTATTTCTACGCCTGGAGCCTGCGCTTTCTGCGCGAATGCACCGTGGCGCGCATGCGCGCCAACACCAGCGTCAAGCTGCGGCTCGCGCTCTATTCGCGCGATTGCATCAACGCCCTCTCGGAGACCACCGGCATCCACTACGACGAGCGCAAGCGGGGTATCCTGTACTTCTTCCGCACGCAGAAGAGCCTGGACACAGGCACCGACAATTACCGCTATCTTGGCGAGCACGGCCTTCCGATCGAGATCGTCGGCCGCGACCGGCTGGTCGAACTGGAGCCGGGGCTGGCTGGCGTCAAGGAAAAAATCGCCGGCGGTGTCTACTCCCCGATCGACCAGACAGGCGATTCCAAACAACTCGCCGACAAGCTCGCCGCCTATGCGGTGGAAAAACTCGGCGTCAAATTCCTGTTCGGCACGACCGTTCAGGGCCTCGATATCGAGGGCGACACCGTGCGCGCCGTCATGACATCGGCCGGCCCGGTCACGGGCGACGCCGTCGTGATCTCGTTGGGGCCGGAAAGCGGCTTGCTCGGCCGCTGTTACGGCATTGACCTGCCTGTCTATCCGGTGAAGGGCTATACCGTGACCGTCCCGCTCGAGGACGAGAACAAAGGACCTACCATGGGCGGCGCCGATGAGGATCGGTTGATCGGCTATTCGAGGCTGGGAAACCGTTTGCGCATGTCGTCCACCGCGGAGTTCACCGGCTTCGACCGCAGTTTCAAGCCGAGCGATTTCAGCTCCATCCTGAACACCGGCAAGGATCTGTTTCCGGGTGCCTTCGACGAGACAAAGGCGCTGCTTTGGGCAGGCCTGAGACCGATGATGCCGAATTCGGTGCCCGTCTTCGGCCAGGCGAAATACCGCAACCTCTATCTTGACACCGGTCACGGCCATCTCGGCTGGACCATGGCCTGCGGTTCCGGAAAATTCCTGTCCGACCTCGTCGCCGGGCGCAAGCCGGAGATCGATCCGCAGGGCTTGCTTTACGGGACGGCGCCGCGCTGAAGTGTCCTCATTGCCGAGGTTGGTGCCGCCCCTCATCCGCCTGCCGGTGTCCAGCCGATAGATGGGTAACACTTTGAACCGGATAGATAGGTAACAGTTTT
>NZ_VFVC01000096.1:0-3397 GCF_006441575.1 Mesorhizobium sp. B2-4-12 | reverse complement strand
CACGCCATTGTTGAGGGCTTCGTCCTTGCAAACCCATACTGACCACCGCCAAATCAAATGTGTGCGCACGCTAGCCCTGGCGGAGAAAGGGGATCGGCGCGAAGCGTCGAGACGGACCAGGGATGCTGGAAGAAACGAGGCGCTGGTGATTCTGTCTATCGTGAGGACCCTCATGTTTTCCGACATCATCAGACCCCATCACCCTGGCTGCCGCATTTCAGGCCGCCGCGAGCGTCCATAGACGATGGCCGTAGCGGCGGAAGAAGCGTGCTACCACACGCTGCTGCCTGGCCCTGGTGAGATCGGGCAGGCGCCGCTCCTGTCGCCAGCGCGGCATGTTGCGCCAGCAGGCGATGAAACGGGCGGCGTCCTCGATGGCTTCGTCCGCCGACAGGGCCGGGCCGATCGCGGCCAGGAACAGCGGCTCGGATTGTTTCAGGTCGTCGATGACGGCCTTGCGCCTGAAATGGTCTTGGCGGGCATGGGCAATGCCGTTGCAGCGGATCGCCTCGAAGGCTTCGAGCAAAGCAGGGCTGTCGCCGGTGTAACCGCAGGCGCGGGCGAAATCGGCTGCATCCATCATTGCTCCCGGATCCGATGCCGGGCTGTTCATGCCCCGACTCACATTTGCAAGTATATAGAAGCATAACTCAAAAAAATGCAGAAGGGAAACTTTTGGAAAAGTCTTGAAACCGCGACTCGACTCCCGGCTCAAAACACAGGAATATAAGAACAAATCAGGAACAAATAGCAGGAGGGGCGATGGCATTGCCAGGCAGGGAACCAGTGATCGCGCAGGTTGCCTCGATCTCTGTGGAGTGCGCCGATTGCGGCCGCAACAGATGGTGGCGGCCCGATCAGCTGAAGCGGTTCGGGGTGACGGGAAACACGCCGCTGGCCGCATTGTCCCGGCGCATCGTCTGCTCCGCCTGCCGCGCCGAAGGGCTGCCCGGCACGGCGGTGTCGATCCAGGCCGCATTCATCGACGAGCGCCAGCGTGTGCGCAGCGAAGCGCGGATTCTGAGCGACCGCGAGGTGCCGCTGGAGGGATCCAGGCGGGCCTGAGTGGGCGAGGGGAGGGAGGCTTCGGCCAATCCGCGAAGTCGTGCTTCCATCTGTTCCGGTTCAAGGCGCTAAGATATATTGGCTGGCGATCTCAGTTCCTTGCGATTGGCTTCCAAGCCTGTAATTTCGTCATCCTAGGGCGAAGCAAGGAGCGAAGCGGCGCGGCGCAGACCCCAGGATCCATGCCGTGACTCCCGAGAGAAAATCCAACGGCGCAAAAGCATGCGCGGTTCGCCATGCCGAAAAGCGAGGGTGCTAATACCCCAGCAATTCCTTCAGCGGGATGACGCGCCAGACGTGCTTGATGGCGTAACGGTTGAAGGTCAGGGTTTTCGGCGGATTGTACTGCTCGACCACCAGCTCACCCGCGGTGCGTTTGACCAGCTTCTTGATGAAGGCCTTGCCGTTGCGCTCGTTTTCTTCCGGGAAGGTCTCGATCACCACGTGGTCGCCGGGCACGGCGTCGCGGCCGCCGCAATAGAGCATTTCGCCGGGCTCGTAGCGCGGCACCATCGAATCGGAGAGCACGTGCAGCGCAAACACCTTGCGCAGATGCGCGATGCCGGGCGGGCGCTGGACATAGCCGGCGACCTCGCCGTTGAAGGTGAAGTCGCCATCGTCGCCACCAACGGCGGCGCCGAGCAGTTCGATGTCCATCGGTCCGGCCGGCAATGGGCCGGCATCGGTGACGATCTCGGCGTCCGCCACCGGGCCGGCTTCGTCGAGGAAGACGACCTCGCCCTTGCCGAGCGCGACCGGGTCGACGCGCAGGAAGGCCGCGGTCTTCAGAAGATTCTCGGTCTTGGGCAGGTTGCGCCCCGTTTCCCAATTGCCGACGGCGGCGACATCGGTGTCGTTGTGCTCGGCGATGTGACGCATGACCAGCCCGCGCTGCTTGCGCGCCTGGCGGATCGCCGCCCCGACCTTGATCGACAGTTCCGTTCTTGCCATGGCGCCCATGTGAGCGATGAAAGCTGCTCTCGTCTATGAAAGAATGGCTTGCATCAACTTTTGAGTTATGCTTATATCTGGCCATGCAGAACCTGTCCAGCTTTCATGGCGCCGCGGCGCCGGCCTCCCGTGAGGCGCATCCGGCGACTGAAGTCGCCGCCCATTCCCTTCCGTCCCGGCCGTCCTCCTCCCCGGCCGGGGCGAAGCCCGAGAGCCTTGATGCCTCGGGTCCGGTCCGCCCGTCAACGGTGGCCGGAACGGCCGGAGCCGCCGCTCCCCTCGGCTCCGGCCCCCATTTAGACCAGCCTACCGCCGGTCTGTCCGCGCGCTCCTGCATCCGCACGCAGGACGGCACCGTCATCCTGTTCGAGCCGATGACGGGCAGGGCGGTTTCCGCCCCCGACAGAGAGACGGCGGAGGCGCGGCTTGCGCGCGTCGCCGCCGGGCAATCGATCCGCTCCGGCTGACACCGGCGGAAGCCGGCTTTCAAACCGACAACCCCGACCGTGGCCCGACCGGGCCCGAACCCTGACGCCTGGTCGACGGCGCGCTTCAAGCGCGGCCGAAGGCGGACCCCTGGATGGAGCCTGGACATGGCAAGCTATAGCGACGCCGAATTGCACGAGATCGCCCGCTGGCTGAAGGAAGGGCTTTCGGCCTCGAAGATCGCGGCGGCGTTCAGCACACTGCGCGGCAGCCCGGTATCGCGCAACGCCATTATCGGCATCGTCCACCGCAACGCCATGCTGGGCGCGATCGGCTTTGCCAACGGCAAGGGCATGCCGCCAGCGGCCAGGCAGGTTGCCGGCGAACGGGCGAAGGACAGGCGGACTGGCGGAACGCAGGCCAGCGGAAGGACAAAGGCCAAGGCCGCCGGAAAGGCGGCCGCCGCCGTAAAAAAAGGTGCCGATGTGCCTGTCGGCAAGGGCGCCGCCACGCGCAAGGCCATGGCCGGTGTCAGGCACGACGCTTCGCCGGCCTGGCTGCCGCCGCGCCTGTTCGTGCGCGAGGTGGGCGTGCTGATCGCCGACGGCGAAGCCTATCGCTTCAAGGTGCCGGCGCCGCGGCGCGGCCCCATCGGCCGCCAGCCGCATGGCGTGGCGATGCGCTTCATCGATTGCCTGTTCGGCCGCTGCCGCGCGCCGCTCGACCTGACGCTCGAAGAAGACCCAGAAAACGATGCGCCGGGCGGCCTGCCGGGCGCCGACATGCTGTGCTGCGGCATGCGTACCAAGGCGATGAAAAGCTACTGCGGCTATCACCAGGCGCGCTTTCGCCGCCGCGTTTGCGAGGCGGGGTGAGCTTGTCCAGCCGATAGATGGGTAACACTTTGAACCGGATAGATAGGTAACAGTTTTCTCCCTCATGATGGGTTCGCCGC
>NZ_VFVC01000095.1:0-3912 GCF_006441575.1 Mesorhizobium sp. B2-4-12 | reverse complement strand
GATCGGCAATGCCGAGTTCGCGCACCCAGGCGCGGAACGGCTCGATAGGCGTGCCGGTGAGCCGCAGATTGGACAGCGCGTCGGCACCAAGCTCAGCGACGTCTCCTTCGATCTCGCCGATGGCGAGGTGGCCGGCGTCGTGGCACTGGAAGGCCAGGGCCAGGACGAATTGTTCGCAGCCCTTGCCGGCTCGATCAAGCCATCTGGCGGCACGATCGAGGTCGACGGCCAGCCGGCGAAGTTTTCTCACCCCATCGACGCCATCCGTGCCGGCATCGCCTATGTGCCGGGCGATCGTTCCGAGGCGCTCGCCATGCAGCGTTCGGTGCGCGAGAACATCGCCCTTCCCTTCAGTGCGGCTCTTCGCAACTGGGGGCCTATTCGTATGCGCAGGGAGCGCGCCACGGTACTCAGCGCCATCCAGCGGCTGCAGATCGACACCCGTGCGCAAGGCGAGGTGCAGCGCCTGTCCGGCGGCAACCAGCAGAAGGTGACGATCGCCCGCTGGATCGCCGCCGATGCCCGCACCATCCTGTGCTTCGACCCGACGCGCGGCATCGACGTCGGCACCAAGCAGGAGATCTATAAATTGCTGCGCGAGCTCGCCGGCCACGGCAAGTCGGTGCTGTTCTATACGTCCGAACTGGAAGAGGTGCAGCGCGTCTGCGACCGCGTCATCGTCATCTTCGGCGGTCGCCTCGTCGACATCTTCCCGGTCGAGGAGGCCGACGAGCCGGCGCTGATGCGCGCCGCCTACGGCCTGCCGCGCGGCGCCAAGGCCGATATCGGCATTCTGGCCGATCCCTCGGCGAATCCATCGGATTCGACGTCGGGAAATGCCTCCGATACGCCGGAGGCCGCGCCATGAGCCATTTCCTGCGCCGTCAGGGCTGGGTGATTGGCCTGTTGGCCCTGCTGATCGTTCTGTTCATTGTCACCAAGCTGATCCAGCCGGGCTATGGCAGCGGCGATTTCGGCTCGCTGGCGCGCGCCGTCTTGCCCTATGCTTTCGCTGTCGCCGCGCAGACCGTGGTTGTCATCGCCGGCGGCATCGATCTGTCGGTCGCCGCCATGATGGCGCTGACCAGCGTCACCGCCGCCTCGATGATGGCGGGCGCATCGGAAGAATACGCGCTGTTCGTCGTGTCCTTCGTGCTCGCCATGGGCTTCGTGCTCGGCGCGCTCAATGGCCTGCTCATCGTCGTCACCCGCGTGCCCGACATCGTCGTCACCCTCGCGATGCTCTTCGTGCTGCAGGGTGCCGCCCTCCTGGTGCTCGAAGCGCCCGGCGGCGCGGCCGCCGAGTGGCTGAAGGCGCTGATCTCGGGCACCGTGCCGATACCGGGCCTGCCCGACGCCATCGACGCCGGGGTCCCGAAGGCGCTGCCGGTGCTGATCGTCTGCCTCGCGATCATCTGGATACCGCTCAGGCGCTCGCGCCTTGGCCTGTCCATCTACGCCATCGGCTCCAGCGAACTGGCGGCGTTCCGCAGCGGCGTACCGGTCAAGCGCACTCGCATCATCGCCTATGCGCTGTCGGGCCTGTTCGCCGCCTTCGGCGGACTGGCGCTGACCATGAGCACCGGCATCGGCGCCCCCATCCCCGGCCCTTATCTCCTGGCCAGCGTCGCGGCCGTGGTGCTGGGCGGCGTGGCGCTCGGCGGCGGCAAGGGCGGCCTGCTCGGCCCCATCGTCGCCGTCTTCGTGCTGCGCCTGGTGCGCACCGACCTGACGCTACTCGCCATCGACCCCAACGTCACCGCCATCATCGAAGGCCTGATCATGGTCGCCGTGGTGATGTTCGGGGCGTTCATCACGATGCGGGGGCGGCAATGATGAAGGGTGTGATGCTGGCAAATGAGCGTGGCGATCCTTCGCGCCCCCCTCTGTCCTGCCGGACATCTCCCCCGCTTGGGGGGAGATCAGCTGTCATCGCGGCTTTCGTCAATTGTCCACATTGCAAGATTGAGCGGAGCGCCGAAGCTGCCAATCTCCCCCCTGGTGGGGGAGATGTCCGGCAGGACAGAGGGGGGCGCGAAGGATCGCCACGCTCATTTGCCAGCATCACACCCTTCATCATTGCCGCCCCCGCATCGTGATGAACGCCCCGAACATCACCACGGCGACCATGATCAGGCCTTCGATGATGGCGGTGACGTTGGGGTCGATGGCGAGTAGCGTCAGGTCGGTGCGCACCAGGCGCAGCACGAAGACGGCGACGATGGGGCCGAGCAGGCCGCCCTTGCCGCCGCCGAGCGCCACGCCGCCCAGCACCACGGCCGCGACGCTGGCCAGGAGATAAGGGCCGGGGATGGGGGCGCCGATGCCGGTGCTCATGGTCAGCGCCAGTCCGCCGAAGGCGGCGAACAGGCCCGACAGCGCATAGGCGATGATGCGAGTGCGCTTGACCGGTACGCCGCTGCGGAACGCCGCCAGTTCGCTGGAGCCGATGGCGTAGATGGACAGGCCAAGGCGCGAGCGCCTGAGCGGTATCCAGATGATCGCGAGGCAGACGATCAGCACCGGCAGCGCCTTCGGGACCCCGGCGTCGATGGCGTCGGGCAGGCCCGGTATCGGCACGGTGCCCGAGATCAGCGCCTTCAGCCACTCGGCGGCCGCGCCGCCGGGCGCTTCGAGCACCAGGAGGGCGGCACCCTGCAGCACGAAGAGCATCGCGAGGGTGACGACGATGTCGGGCACGCGGGTGACGACGATGAGCAGGCCATTGAGCGCGCCGAGCACGAAGCCCATGGCGAGCACGAAGGACACGACGAACAGCGCGTATTCTTCCGATGCGCCCGCCATCATCGAGGCGGCGGTGACGCTGGTCAGCGCCATCATGGCGGCGACCGACAGATCGATGCCGCCGGCGATGACAACCACGGTCTGCGCGGCGACAGCGAAAGCATAGGGCAAGACGGCGCGCGCCAGCGAGCCGAAATCGCCGCTGCCATAGCCCGGCTGGATCAGCTTGGTGACAATGAACAGAACGATCAGCAGGGCCAACAGGCCAATCACCCAGCCCTGACGGCGCAGGAAATGGCTCATGGCGCGGCCTCCGGCGTATCGGAGGCATTTCCCGACGTCGAATCCGATGGATTCGCCGAGGGATCGGCCAGAATGCCGATATCGGCCTTGGCGCCGCGCGGCAGGCCGTAGGCGGCGCGCATCAGCGCCGGCTCGTCGGCCTCCTCGACCGGGAAGATGTCGACGAGGCGACCGCCGAAGATGACGATGACGCGGTCGCAGACGCGCTGCACCTCTTCCAGTTCGGACGTATAGAACAGCACCGACTTGCCGTGGCCGGCGAGCTCGCGCAGCAATTTATAGATCTCCTGCTTGGTGCCGACGTCGATGCCGCGCGTCGGGTCGAAGCACAGGATGGTGCGGGCATCGGCGGCGATCCAGCGGGCGATCGTCACCTTCTGCTGGTTGCCGCCGGACAGGCGCTGCACCTCGCCTTGCGCACGGGTGTCGATCTGCAGCCGCTGGATGGCGCTGAGTACCGTGGCGCGCTCCCTGCGCATACGAATAGGCCCCCAGTTGCGAAGAGCCGCACTGAAGGGAAGGGCGATGTTCTCGCGCACCGAACGCTGCATGGCGAGCGCCTCGGAACGATCGCCCGGCACATAGGCGATGCCGGCACGGATGGCGTCGATGGGGTGAGAAAACTTCGCCGGCTGGCCGTCGACCTCGATCGTGCCGCCAGATGGCTTGATCGAGCCGGCAAGGGCTGCGAACAATTCGTCCTGGCCCTGGCCTTCCAGTGCCACGACGCCGGCCACCTCGCCATCGGCGAGATCGAAGGAGACGTCGCTGAGCTTGGTGCCGACGCGCTGTCCAATCTGCGGCTCACCGGCACGCCTATCGAGCCGTTCCGCGCCTGGGTGCGCGAACTCGGCATTGCCGATC
>NZ_VFVC01000094.1:0-4270 GCF_006441575.1 Mesorhizobium sp. B2-4-12 | reverse complement strand
CGAAGCCGGCATCCACGCCTCGGCGCGCGACCTGCCCGACCTCGCCGACATCAAGGGCCAGGAGACGGCCAAGCGCGTGCTCGAAGTGGCGGCGGCCGGCGGCCACAATCTCTTGACATTGTGCTACATTAATTAGCGAGCAATGGCGGCGTGTTTGATCGCCTGTTGAATGGGCGAGCATCTGGCAGGGAACGATCCTTGCGGACATTCGACCTGCCATGGCAATTTACGCTCGAAGCGGCAATCCAAGTGCGGCCTGGCGGAAACCTTCATGCCGCGTGACATAGCTCCAGCTGGGCACATAGTTGCAAGACGAGGAGATCATCGCCCGGCTTGCCGCTGATTTGCACACCGACCGAGAGCCCTGAACTATTTTTGAAATACGGACACGACGCGGACGGCTGTCCTGAGATGTTCGATGGGATGGAGTAGGGAGCGAACCTGTAACCCGCCGCGTTCCAGGCCTCGACATCTCCAAATGCCCTGAAGCTCAAGGATCCGACATTCGGAGGGTCGGTCGCCAGCGTCGGCGTCAAACAGACATGGATCGATTCCATCGAACCCAGGTAGCGTGAGGTATAGATCTCGCGGGCGGAGCGTGCCCGCTCATGTGCGCCATTTCCCCCCGCCTTGGCCTTTTCCAGAAGATGACACGTCAACGGCTCAAGCTCCTCGGCTGCCGGGGCTCTGCCGAGTTCGCGTGAGCGTTCCTCGACTAGGCGCACGAGGTCGAAAATCCACAGGTGATCGAACCAATTGGACGCGTCGAGACCCTCTGGATAGCGATATTCAACAATGCGGTGCCCGAATGATTCCAGAACCTGAGCCGCCCGGTTCACTGCCTCCTGCTGGTCCGGACCACAAGGTCTGCCTGCCGGGTCAGTGCAGCAGACCCCGACTGTTATCTGCCGTACAGGTCTATCGAGGCCTTCGAGATAGGAATGGCGCTGTGGAGAGAAATCGGCGGTGATGTCGAGCGATGCCGCGCTGTCGCGCACGGTGCGCGTGATAACGTGATCGGAGTTCAGCCCACCTGCAATCTCATCAAAGTACGGCCCTGTGGGATTGAAACCCCCGGTCGGCTTGAACCCGAACACGCCGCAGCACGCAGCCGGTATTCTGATCGAGCCACCTAGGTCCGTTGCGTGGGCAATCGGCACCATTCCCGCAGCAACCGCAGCGGCCGCCCCCCCGCTGCTTCCGCCCACCGTCAGATTGAGGTCCCGTGGGTTGCGCGTTGTGCCATACGCCCGAGGCTCCGTGACGAACTCGGCAGCAAATTCCGGCGTGTTTGTCTTGCCCAAGATAGCGAGGCCAGCACGGCGCCACCGATCGACCATGATGCTGTCAGGCTTTGCTGGCGCACCCTTGAAGAACGCCGAACCGAAGGTCGTCGGCATGTCTGACGAATAGAGGTTCACGTCCTTCAGAAGGAGGGGCACACCGCGCAATGCACTGGTAGCACCGGTATCGGACCTCGAACAGCTCGGGTCGAAATTACGCATGATCACTGCATTGAGAGCGGCATCCCTGCTTTCAATGACGCTGATCGCAGCCTCGATCACTTCGCGCCGAGAAACCTCTTTTCGTTCGATCAGACGCGCCAAACCGACGCCGTCTTGAGCGACATAGTCCGACACATTCATTCGGCACCCCCACGCGCCAACTGACTGACCAGCTGGACGACGTAGTTCTGGAAAATGGCCAGGGCATTCTCGGTGGTCACTCGGCTGGTTGGTTGAGCCGCTTTGACCCAGAGCCCGTCGATCATTGCCAGGAGACAGTTGACCGCAAAGTCCACCTGCCCTTCGGGAATGAGCGAGCGAAGGCAGTAGGCGATATTGCTCGCCAGACGCTTTTCGTAGATTGCCTGATAGCGCATCATTTCGTGATTGCCGCGCAGAGCGGCCCAAAGTGCGAACCACGCCGTTGCCACCGCCGGCTGAAACTGCTCGGCATCGAATTGCGCTGAGGCGATGGCGAGAAGGCGCTCCATCGGCGTCGAAGCCGTCCGCAGCCTGGCGATCGTGACGCGTGACAACTCACGGTTCAGGTGACGCAGGACAAGCGTGTAGAGCTCGTCCCGGCTGCCGAAATAGTGGGTGATAAGACTAGGCGAGATTCCCGCCTTCATACCGATCTGGCGGATCGAACTCTGCTCGATGCCAAGCTCGTGAATGGTGTCAATGGCAGCCTCAATGATCTGCTTCTGCCGAATAGGTTGCATTCCCACTTTTGGCATCGGTCCCTCCTGTTAGCGCCATCTTGCATTTTTTTATTGTACACGCCAACAAAAAAGATATGATTGTTGGAGCGTTCAACAAAAACAGGGGAACTCCGATGAAAGCCTTTGCCCTTTATGCAAGCGCCGCGCTGACCATCTTCATGGCCGCCGCACCTGCGCACGCCGATCCCGAGAGCTGCCGGAAGGTGAAATTCTCCGACCTCAGCTGGACGGACCTTTCGCTGACGAATGCGACGGCGTCCGTCATACTGACTTCCTTGGGCTATGAACCGGAACAGACCATTCTGGGTCTGCCGGTGACCTTCGAAAGCTTGAAAAACAAGGATATCGACGTTTTCCTGGGAAATTGGCTTCCCGTCCAGGAACAGGAATTCAAATCATACATCGACAACGGCGATGTCGATGTCCTCACCACCAACCTGACGGGCGCCAAGTTCACGCTGGCCGTGCCGACCTATGTCGCGAAGGCGGGGGTGACCTCGTACGATGATCTTTCGAAATTCTCTGACAAATTCAACTCAACGATCTACGGCATCGAAGCGGGCTCAAACCAGCCGCTGCTCGATATGATTTCCGCCGGAAGGCACGGTCTCAAGGACTGGAATGTCGTCGAGTCCAGCGAGGCGGCTATGTTGACCCAGGTCGACAAGATGACCAAGGGAAAGGAATGGATCGTTTTCCTGGCTTGGGCGCCACATCCCATGAACCTCAAGTTCGATCTGACTTACCTGAGTGGCGGCGACAAGGAATATGGTCCCAACTTTGGTGGGGCGACGGTTCGGACGCTGACGCGCAAGGGCTACCGCCAGGAATGCCCGAACGTGACCAAGTTCCTGGAAAACCTGCACTTCGACATCGACTATGAGAACAATGGCATGAACGAAATCATGACCAACAGCGTCGAGCCGGTAGACGCAGCGCGCAAATTGATAAAGCAGTACCCCGACAAGCTGACCGCATGGTTGGATGGTGTGAAGACGTTCGACGGCAAGGACGGTTATGCTGCAGTCAAGGCAGCTGTGATCACAAACTGACCATCATCGCCTGATCGGTGATCTGCGGGCATTGACGAGCCTCGGGACGATACCTCCCCCGCCCAAGTGCCGACGGGGGAGCTCTGGGAACCATGCGTGACTGGAATATCAGCAAATGGTGCCGCCGCCCTTCCCTCGGCTTGGCCGTCCTTGCATTCCTGACCGCATGTGGGCCTGACGATGCAGCAAACAGTGAAAAGTTCTCGCTCATCGATGAGGAAATTTACGACGCGCCTATCAAGACCCAGATTTCACAGAACATCGTTGCCTTGGGGGTTCCCACAAAGGAAGAACTGGAAGCGGAAATCTTGAAGCGGTATCGGGCCGCCGAACAACGCACAGCGTTCCGGTATCACAGCTCCCCAACCAACATTTACCTCTATGTGTATGGAAGCGAGGAACAGGCCCGCGCCGGGCAGGGTTTGTGGATTGCGATGCTCGCGAAAAACTATAGCGACACAGGAGATCCGAAGGTAGTCATCGAGGAAGGCCGTCTCGCCGCGCTCTCCGCTGCTCCGGAGGACCGCTTTGGCTTATCCGAGGAAATGCGGAGAGCGATCTTTAAGGAAAGCGGCGAGGCGGAAGCCAGGGCGACTCGTGAAGCCATGGAGCGCGTCCCGAACACCGAACCGATGGCGCAGGCCAAGCTGGAAGTGGATCTGGCCGAGAAGTTCAAAGCCGATCTAGTTGCCAAGCAAGGAATCAGTGAGCAGCAGCTGCTCGAAATACAGGCTGAAGGTGTGACCAAGGGATGGCCGATGTGATGAAATATGCCTCGCGCATGAGGTTGCGCTACGCAGGGGAGTATGCCGCGACGATGGACTGGCCGTCTAGCATCTAGCCAATCGGCTACAAGTCCGTTGCAACTTCCACGGTGGCTTGTTCCTGTAATGTTCTTGATTTGATCAAGAAACTGTGATTGTCTGCCGAAGAGGCCATTTCGGGCCTGATCGCACGGGCTGAGGCCAGCCCGTATCCGGGGGCAACACGA
>NZ_VFVC01000093.1:0-4345 GCF_006441575.1 Mesorhizobium sp. B2-4-12 | reverse complement strand
CCCCACCTGTGGGGGAGATGTCCGGCAGGACAGAGGGGGGCGCGAAGGAACGCCTTCCGACACAATTATCTGGAGCGCCCCATGAACATCCTCGAACGCTATCACGCCATGGAGTACGGCCCGGCGCCGGAGGCTCGCAACGAGGCCGATGCATGGCTTGCCGGCCGCGATTTCAGCAAGGCGCTGTTCATCGGCGGCGACTGGAAGGCGGCGAGCAGCGGCAAGACCTTCGAGACCAGCGAGCCCTCTTCCGGCAAGCTGTTGGCCAAAGTTTCCGATGCCAATGCCGCCGATATCGATGCGGCGGTTGCCGCCGCAACGAAGGCGCTGCCGAAATGGTCCGCGTCCTCAGGCTATGTCAGGGCCAAAGTGCTCTATGCCATCGGCCGCGCCATGCAGCGGCATCAGCGCCTTTTCGCGGTGCTGGAATCGATCGACAACGGCAAGCCGATCCGCGAAAGCCGCGACATCGACGTGCCCCTGGCAATCCGCCATTTCATCCACCATGCCGGCTGGGCGCAGGCGCTGGACAGGGATTTCCCCGGCCAGAAGGGTGTCGGTGTCGTCGGCCAGATCATCCCATGGAATTTTCCGTTGCTGATGCTGGCCTGGAAGATCGCGCCGGCGCTTGCCGCGGGCTGCACGGTTGTGCTGAAACCGGCCGAGTTCACGCCGCTGACCGCGATCCTGTTCGCCGAGATCTGCGAACGCGCCGGCGTGCCGAAGGGTGTCGTCAACATTGTACAGGGCGGGCCGGAGGCGGGTGCTGCCATCGTCAACCATCCCGGCATCCAGAAGATCGCCTTCACCGGCTCTTCGGAAGTCGGCAAGATCATCCGCAAGGCGACTGCCGGGTCGGGCAAGAAACTGTCGCTGGAGCTTGGTGGCAAATCGGCCTTCATCGTCTTCGAGGATGCCGATCTCGACAGCGCCGTCGAAGGGCTGGTCGACGGCATCTGGTTCAACCAGGGCCAGGTTTGCTGTGCTGGTTCGAGGCTGCTGGTGCAGGAAGGCATTGCCGAAGCTTTCATCGCCAAGGTCAAGACACGGATGAGCCGGCTGCGCGTCGGCAGCCCGCTCGACAAGAACACCGATATCGGCCCGCTCGTCGATCTGACGCAGCTCGACCGCGTCAAGGGCCTGATCGCCGAGGGCGCCAGGCAGGGTGCCGTCTGCTGGCAGCCCGATGCGGTGCTGCCCTCCTCCGGCTATTATCATCTGCCGACGCTCGCGACCGGCGTTTCGCCGGCTAATATTCTTGCACAAGAGGAGGTGTTCGGGCCGGTCCTGGCCACGATGACCTTCCGCAACACCGAGGAAGCGATCGAGCTTGCCAACAACACGCGTTACGGGCTGGCCGCCTCGGTGTGGAGCGAGAATGTCAATCTCGCCTTGCACGTCGCGCCGCAACTCAAGGCCGGCGTCGTCTGGGTCAACGGCACCAACATGTTCGACGCCGCCTGCGGCTTCGGCGGCTACCGCGAAAGCGGCTTCGGCCGCGAGGGCGGGCGCGAAGGCATGTTCGAGTACCTCGTGGCCAAACTCCCGCTCGGTCCGCTCATCAAGCCGGCGACAGCCTCGGCGCAGCCGGTCGAACAGGCCGAGGGTTCCGCGATCGATCGTACGGCAAAGCTGTTCATCGGCGGCAAGCAGGTGCGGCCGGACGGCAATTATTCGCTCGCCGTCGCCACCGCCAAGGGCAAGCTCGCCGGCGAAGTCGGGCTTGGCAGTCGCAAGGATATCCGCGACGCGGTTTCAGCCGCTCGCGGCTGCAAGGCCTGGCCGGAAGCGACCGCCTACAACCGCTCGCAGGTGCTTTATTACCTGGCCGAGAACCTTTCTGGCCGCGCGGATGAATTCACTGCCCGGCTCGTCCAGCTGACCGGCGTGCCCGCGAAAGCCGCGCGCGAGGAGGTCGACCAGTCGATCGAACGGCTGTTTCTCTATGCCGGCCTTGCCGACAAGTTCGAGGGCCGCGTGCACCAGCCTCCGGCTCGTGCCGTCACGCTGGCCCTGCATGAGCCAGTCGGGGTGCTGGGCATCGTCGCACCCGACAATCAGCCGCTGCTCGGCTTCATCTCGCTCATCGCGCCGGCACTCGCCATGGGCAACACCGTGGTCGCCGTGCCTTCCGAGCGCTATCCGCTGCTGGCCACCGATCTCTACCAAGTGATCGAATATTCCGACGTGCCCGCCGGCGCCATCAACATCGTCACCGGCCGCACAGCGGAACTTGCCGGCGTGCTGGCCAAGCATGACGATGTCGACGGGCTCTGGCTATTCGCCGACGCCGAGACCTGCGCCAAGGCGGAAGCCGATTCCATTGGCAATCTCAAGCGGGTCTGGAGCGGCAATGGGCGTAGCCTGGACTGGGCCTCGGAAGAGGCCGCCGGCGACGCCCTGCTGCGTCGCGCCGTCGAGGTGAAGAATGTCTGGGTGCCCTATGGCGACTGACACCGCCATGCTGGCGCAATGACGATCGGACTTGACGCCCGGACGAATGTTCTTTAACGAGAAAAAACATCTTTATCTGTGAACTGGCTAGGGCACAGGCCGCACAATCGAGCCTGACTGGTCCATGACGTGTCGGCCGGCCACCGATAGAGCGGATGCATCAGGCAGGCGAGGAGAAAAGCATGGCGGATCTGGCAGGCAAGGTCGTTGTCGTCACGGCAGCGGCGCAAGGCATCGGCAAGGCAAGCGCGCTGGCCTTCGCCAAGGCCGGAGCCACTGTCTACGCCACCGACATCAATGAGGTGCTGCTGGCGGAGCTCGCAAAGACTTCCGGCATCAAGACCCGCAAGCTGGATGTTCTCAACGACGAGGCGGTCAAGTCAGCCTTCGCCGAGATCGGTCGCGTCGACGTGCTGTTCAACTGCGCCGGTTTCGTCCATTCGGGATCGATCCTGGAGATGAAGGACGCCGATCTCGATTTCGCGTTCAATCTCAACGTCCGCGCCATGATCCGCACCATCCGTGCCGTGCTGCCGGGCATGCTGGAGCGTGGCGACGGGTCGATCATCAACATGGCCTCGCTGGCGAGCTCGCAGAAGGGCGTGCCGAACCGTTTCGCCTATGGGGTTACCAAGGCTGCGGTGATCGGCCTGACCAAGGCGGTTGCCGCCGATTATGTCGGCAAGGGCATACGCTGCAACGCCATCTGCCCCGGCACGGTCGAGAGCCCGTCGCTGCAGGACCGCATGCATGCGCAAGGCGACTATGACGCCGCCCGCGCCGCCTTCATCGCGCGCCAGCCAATGGGCCGGCTCGGCACGCCGGAGGAAATAGCCGATCTCGCGGTTTATCTCGCCGGCGCCACCTATACGTCGGGGCAGGCCTATAATATCGACGGTGGCTGGTCGATCTGAACCAATCTGACTGAGGAGAGAACTGCATGAAACTGCTGCGCTATGGCGAGGTGGGGAGCGAACGTCCCGGCCTGCTCGATGCGGATGGAACGATCCGCGATCTCTCCGCCCATGTCGCCGACATTGCCGGCACGGTGCTGCATCCGGCCTCGCTGGAGATGCTGTCGAAGCTCGATCCGAAATCGCTGCCGGCGGTTTCCGGCAAGCCGCGACTCGGCACCTGTGTGGCAGGCACCGGCAAGTTCATCTGCATCGGCCTGAACTATTCCGACCACGCCGCCGAAACCGGTGCCAAAGTACCGCCGGAGCCGATCATCTTCATGAAAGCAAGCTCGGCGATTGTGGGCCCTGACGACGACGTGCTGATCCCGCGCGGCTCGGAAAAGACCGACTGGGAAGTCGAGCTCGGCGTCGTCATCGGCAAGACGGCCAAGTATGTCAGCGAAGCCGACGCGCTCGACTATGTCGCCGGCTATTGCGTCGCGCACGACGTTTCCGAGCGCGCCTTCCAGGCCGAGCGCCAGGGCCAGTGGACCAAGGGCAAGAGCTGCGACACGTTCGGCCCGACCGGCCCCTGGCTGGTGACAAAGGATGAGGTATCAGACCCGCAGAACCTCAAAATGTGGCTGACCGTCAACGGCAAGACCATGCAGGACGGCTCGACCAGAACCATGGTCTACGGCGTCAAGTATCTGGTGTCCTATCTCAGCCAGTTCATGTCGCTGCATCCCGGCGACATTATTTCGACAGGCACCCCGCCCGGCGTCGGGCTGGGCATGAAGCCGCCGGTGTTCCTGAAGGCCGGCGACGTGGTGGAGCTCGGCATCGAAGGGCTCGGCCAGCAGAAGCAGACTTTCAGGGCGGACGTGTAGGGTTGATAAGTTGGCGCCGCCCCTCACCTGTCCAGCCGATAGATGGGTAACACTTTGAACCGGATAGATAGGTAACAGTTTTCTCCCTCATGATGGGTTCGCCGC
>NZ_VFVC01000092.1:0-6931 GCF_006441575.1 Mesorhizobium sp. B2-4-12 | reverse complement strand
GTGCGGCGGTGACCAATCCCGGCTCGATCGGCGGTGCGGGCGGCGACGTGGGTCTTGACGATGCGGGTGCCGAGCATCAGCTCGACGATCTTTTCTTCCACGCCCGGCTCGATGTCGACGACGCCGACGGTTGCCCCGTCGCGCAGCACGGTGGCGCGGTCGCACAGCGCCGAGATTTCGACGAAGCGGTGCGAAATGAAGATCACGGCGCGGCCGCTATCGCCCTGGCGGCGCACCACTTCCAGCACTTTTTCGGCGAGGTTGGCGGGCAGTGCCGCCGTCATCTCGTCGAGCAGCAGCACATCGGGCTCGACGGCGAGCGCACGGGCGAGGTCGAGCACGCGCAGAATGGCCAGCGGAATGTCGCGCGCGGTGTCGCGGAGGTCGAGATCGGCAATGCCGAGTTCGCGCACCCAGGCGCGGAACGGCTCGATAGGCGTGCCGGTGAGCCGCAGATTGGACAGCACGTCGAGATCGGGGATCAGCGACGGCTCCTGGTAGACAGGCAGCAGGCCGGCGCGGCGCGCGGCGGCGGGCGAGCGTATGTCGCGGGCCTCGCCACGGATCAGGATGTGCCCGGCATTGGCTGAAATCGCTCCGGTCAGGATCTTCACCAGCGTCGACTTGCCGGCGCCGTTGGCGCCCATCAGCGCATGCACCTCGCCCGGTAGCACGGACAGCGACGCATTGCGCAGCGCGGCGACCGCGCCGTAATTCTTGGCGACGCCGGAGGCGTCGAGGAGGGGATTTGCGGTCAAATCGTTCGGGTCTCGGTTGTGGGACCAAATCAGTGCAAAGGTCGGCGCCGCCCCTCACTGTCCTGCCGGACATCTCTCCCCGTAAAACGGGGAGAGAGAGGCTGGCCGCGACGCTGGTGCCCTTCTCGAAACGTTGAAGGGTGGCGAAATCGACGACGAGTGTCCCTCTCCCCGTCACTATACGGGGAGAGGATGCCGGCAGGCAGGTGAGGGGCGGCGCCGACGGATGGCCGTCAGCAGCCCAATTACTCGCCCGGGCCCTTGCAGGCGACGATCTGGTCCTTGGTATAGGTCGTCCAGTCCGGGATCATAATCGAGACCGGCCATTCGGGGCTGAGCGACGGATCCGCCGCTGCCTTCAGCTTGGCCTTGCCTTCGTCGGTGGCGTTTTCCCACAGCTGCGGCTGCACCAGCACGGTGTGCTCCGCCGGCTTCTTGCCGTCGAGGATCTGCAGCGCCAGTGTGACGCCCGCACCGCCGATCGAGCCGGGATTGGTCACCGCCGCACCGACGAGGCCCTTGACCGAGCTCAACTGGCCGACGAAGCCGGCATTGTCGGCGCCGACGATCGGCACCAGCGGCGCCTGCGATTCCACCAGGGCGTCGACGATGACGTTGTCGATGCCCGAGGTCCACACGCCGTTGAACGGCGTGCCGGTGGCCAGGAACGACAGCATCTGCTGCTTGGCCTGGTCCTGCTGCCAGCCGGTGAAGACTTCCTGAGCGACCTTTACGTCAGGGAATTCGGCCAGCGCCTTCTTGAAGCCTTTGTCGCGATCGCTGTCGGCGGAAGCGCCGGCCGCACCGCGCATGTAGAACACTTCGCCCTTGCCGCCCATCTGCTGGAACAGCCACTTGGCGCCGAGATAGGCATATTGTTCCTGGTTGTTGGAGATGATGTAGGCCGATGGTTCGGTGACCGCCTGGTCGACGGCGACGACGACGATGCCGGCCTTGGTGGCTTCCTCAAGCCCCGCCTTGATGCCGGCCGGATCGGCGGGGTTGACGACGATGGCGTCGACCTTGGCGCTGATCAGGTTGCGGATGTCTTCCAACTGGCCGGCGGCATCGGTGTTGCGGTGGGCGATGTTGAGTTTTGCCACTTCGCCGGAGGCCAGCGCCTGCGCTTTCATGGCGCAGACCATCTCCTCGCGCCAGCCATTGCCCTGCACGGTGTTGGAGATGCCGATCGTGTATTTGCCGGCGGCGGACGAGACGCCCACCGAAGCCAGCAGGGCAGCACCCGCAAGCAGCGGGACCATGGTCAGGGTTTTCTTCATTTCAGTACTCCTCCACATTGTTTTTCAGTTCCAGTTCAACTCGTTAAAGCACGCCGCTGACAAACTGAGTCACGCAGCGCGCTTCAATTCATTTGACGAAGGGGCGCAGCACGTCGCGGGCAAGCAGGAAGCCACGCTTCACTTGATCGTCGCTGCCTTCAAATCGCCTGTCCTCGTGTTCGATGATGATGGATCCGTCATAACCGGCACGATAGAGTCCGGAGAAGAAGCCGCTCCAGTCGACATCGCCCAGCCCCGGCATGCGCGGCACCTGCCAGCCTATGCCAGCCGATAGGATTCCGCGCTCGTACAAACCATCATGATCAATCATCAGGTCCTTGGCGTGGACATGCAGCATGTAGGGGCCGAACTCCCTGATGAAGCGGGCCTGGTCGATCATCTGCCAGACCAGATGCGAGGGGTCGAAATTCATGCCGATTTCGCCGCCCCAGGTCTCCAGGATCCGGCGCCAGACCTGCGGCGAATAGGCGATGTTGTGACCGCCCGGCCATTCGTCGTAACTGAAGATCATCGGGCAGTTCTCGAAGGCGAGCTTGACGCCATGTCCGCGCGCGAAGGCAACGATCTCGGGCCAGATTTTCAGCGCGTCCTGCCAGTTGACATCGACGGGCTTGGAGGCATCGCCGCCGCAGAAAGTGTTGACCACCGGCACGCCCATATTGGCGGCCAGCACGATCACCTTCTTCAGATGGGCAATAACCGCCTCGCGGTGCGCGGCATCGGGATGCAGCGGGTTGGGATAATAGCCGAGGCCGGAAACGGAAATGTTCTTGTCCGCCAGCGAGGCGACGATCTCCCTGGCCTGTGCGGGCGAGGTCGAGGCGGCGTCGATATGGCTGGTGCCGGCATAGCGGCGGCTGGCGCCGGAGGATTTCGGCCAGCAGGCGATTTCCAGCGCATCGAAGCCGACCGAGCTGGCCCAGCCGGCGACATCGCCAAGCGGCGTCTCCGCGAAGGGTGCGGTGAGCAGTCCAAGTTTCATCATGCCTCCCCTGGCCGTGGCTCACGACCGATGCCTATAATGCCGATTGTTTGGATCGCTTCAACCTCGCGACCTCATCTTGTTCAAGACTGTGCCGGACGGCTGCCATTGGATCGCCGGAAAGCAGCTCGCCCAGCGCCGAAATCACGGCCTCGCGAAATGCAGCGTTCGCGGCAAGGCCGGGGTCGAAAATCGTGTCGATGGCCAGGATGGCCGAAGCCAGCGCCGGCGCATCGCGGCCGGTGGCGTCGGCAATCGCGGCGACCTTGCCGGCATAGGGATCCGACACCGGCCAGAGCTTGCCGAAGCATTCCGAGGCCTGGATCAGATAGGCCATCCAGCCGGCGACCGGCACCGAGAGCAGTCTGACGCTGGCGCCCCGGCTTAGCCGGTCTCGGATCGGATTGAGCAGGCGCTGGACGATCTTTTGCGAACCATCGGTGGCGATCTGGTGGTTGCGGTGCCGGATCGCGGTGTTCTTCAGCCGGCCCAGGCTCTGCTCGACATAGGCCAACGGCTCCATGCCGGGCACCGGCATCAGCGTCGGCAGTGTCTCCTCGACCAGCATGCGGCGCACGAAGACCGACAGCAGCGGGTCGGCGACGGCATCTGACGTGTGTTCGAGCCCGGCCAGCACGCCGAGCGTGGCGAGCGTCGTCTGCGCACCGTTCAGCACCCGCATCTTGAGATGCTCGAACGGCGTGACATCGTCGACGAAGGTCGCGCCGACCAGATCCCAGCGCGGCGTGCGACCGGCGAACTTTTTCTCGATCACCCACTGCCGGAACGGTTCGCCGACGGCGACGGCGCCGTCGTGATAGCCGAACCATTGCTCGACGCTGTCGAGATCGTCCTGCGTCACCGCCGGCGCGATACGGTCGACCATGGCGGAGGGGAAGGCGGCTTTGGCTGCGATCCAGTCGGCCAGGCCGTTGCCGCGCCGTTCGGCAAAGGTCCGCACCACGGTCTCCAGGATGACGCCGTTGGTCGGGATGTTGTCGCAGGAGAGCAGCGTCAGCGGCTGACCATGCGTGGCTTGGCGCAACTCCAGCGCCCGCGTGAGGATGCCGGGCACGCTGCGCGGTGTCTCCGGGTTGGCAAGGTCATGGACGATGTCGGGGTGACCGAGATCAAGCTCGCCGCTCGACGGGATATGGCAATAGCCTTTCTCGGTCACCGTCATCGTCACCAGTTCGATGTCGGGTGAGGAGAGCACGTCGAGCGCTGGTCCGGCGCTGTCCTGGCTGTCCACCACCTTCACGATGCTGCCGATGACGCGCGCCTCGACGTGATCGTTCTCTCGGATCAGCCTGGTGTAGAGCCCGCTTTGGCGGCCCAGCGTCTTGGCGAGGTGAGGCGGGCGGATGTTGATGCCGACAATGCCCCAGCGGTCGAACTGGCGCGACAAAAGATCATCCGTGTATTCGGCCTGATGGCAGCGGTGGAAGGCGCCGACGCCCAGATGCGCCATACCGGGTTGGAGCGCGGCGCGGTCGTAGGCCGGCCTCTGGACGGTGGCGGGAAGCCTCTCCAGCAACTCGGGCCCGAGCGTTTCAGGCGAAGCGTTCACCGGTTCGCCCCGATCACCGACTGCTCCTGATCGATCACGGCGCCGGTCATCGGGCCGGCGGCATCGGAGAGCAGGAAGACGGCAAGATTTGCGATATCGTGTGGCGTCAGCAGCCTGCCGAATGGCTGCGCGGCATTGGCGGCGTCGAGCCAGCCCGGACCGTGGCCGAGCGTCTCGGCCTGCATGACGCGTTCGGCGGGCGTGTCGGTCCAGCCGACATTGATGCCGTTGACGCGGATGCGGTCGAAACGGTGGGCGTTGGCGGCATTCTTGGTCAGCGTCGCCAGCGCGCCCTTGGTGGCGGAATAGACGGCGAGTTCGGGCGCGCCGCAATGCGCGTTGATCGACAGGATGTTGAGAATAGCGCCGCCCTGTCCGCGCTTCTTCATGTCGGCGATGACCGCCTGCATCAGGAAGAAGGGCGCGCGGGCATTGACGGCGAACAACGAGGCCCAGTCGTCGAGGCTGGCATCGAGGAAGGAGGCACGGTCGGTGAGGCCGGCGGCATTGACGAGACCGTCGATGCGGCCGAACCGCTCTATGCAGGATTGCGCCAGGAGGGCAGGGGCTTGCGGATCCGCAAGGTCGGCGGCGACGAAGACGGTCGGCGTGCCCAATTGCGAAAGCTCCGCCGCCACGGCGTCGCCACGCATCTTGTCGCGGCCGGTGACCAGAAGGCCCGCCGCGCCGGAGCGCGCCAGCGTCTCGGCGATGGCGCGGCCGATGCCTTGCGTCGACCCGGTGACCAAAATCACCTTGCCGTCGAGCCTGATCTCCATTCCTCCTCCCGGAACAAAGTTTCTATTTTTTGAAATATCGAACGATGGTTCCCGATAGTCAATTGTTTCAGCGTGGGTTCACAGGACAATCGCTGCTGGTTGGCGCTGCCCCTCACCTGCCTGCCGGCATCCTCTCCCCGTATAGGGACGGGGAGAGGAGAGCTCGTCGCCACTTTCGCCAATTATCGACCTTGCGATGCGGTCGCCTGCCTTGCTGCCAGCCCCTTCTCCCCGTCACTATACGGGGAGAAGTGCCCGGCAGGGCGATGAGGGGCGGCGCTGACTTTGGCAGTTGATGGTCGGAACTGTCATTGACGAAAGGCGATTGCCTCAATGCCTTACTTGCCGCGCCGCGCCACCACGCCATGGACCAGCGCCATGCCGACCGCCAGCGAGGCGGCCAGCGAGCGGAAGCCGGCGAAGTCGGATTCCACCACCTCCAGCCAGCTGTCCGACAGCCGGGTCAGCGGGCTGAAGGTGCTGTCGGTTATGGTGACGATGCGGGCCTTGCGCTCATGCGCCACGGCGACGAGGTCGGGCGTGATCGAATTGTAGGGGCTGAAGGAGACCGCCAGCACGGCGTCCCGGCTGCCGATGCAGCCGACCTGGTCGAGCGCGGTCGAGCCGACATTGTCGACCAGCACGTTGCGCACGCCTTGCTGCGAGAGCGTCAGCGACAGATAGGCGGTGACGGGAAAGGCGCGCTTGGAGCCGATGACATAGATCAGGTCGGCGGCGGCCAGCAGCGTCACCATCTTCTCGAAACTCCCGACGTCCAAGCCGGCCTCGATGCGGCCAAGCGAAGCTTGCGAGGCGCCGACCATGCCGTGCAGGAAATGCAGCCGAGCATTGGGCTCGGCCTCGCTGCGCTGTTCGCCACGCCCTTCCGGCCACGAGCCCTTCACATGCTCCTTGAACAGGCCCTGGAAATCGGAAAATCCGGAATAGCCGAAGATCTGCGCGAAGCGCACCAGCGTCGAGGGCTGCACGCCGGCCTGGGCCGCCACCTGCGCGATGGTGCCGAGCGCGACGTCGCTCGGGTGCTGCCAAAGGAAGATCGCCACCTGGCGCAGCCGCTTTGGGAAATGCACGGTGCCTGACGACAGCACCGCGCGCAGTTCCTCATAAGTCTGCGGCTGGATATAGCCCAATGCCGCCAGCGAGCGCCCGCGCTTGCGCGGCGCGGCCTCGTCGGCACTGGATCGACCGGATGATTTGCGCGCCCCACTCATGATTTCAGGCTAGCGCGGCACGATCGTTTTACAATATGGAAATTGGAAATCCTGTTCGATGGCGAATTGTGGTCTTGGATGCGAACGGTTCAAAGGTGGTGCTCTACGGCGCCCCCCTCTGTCCTGCCGGACATCTCCCCCACAAGGAGGGAGATCGGACGTCGCCTCTACTTTCGCCAACTACCACCATCGCATGAAGGCGCCGCAGTTGACGCTGCCAATCTCCCCCCAAGTGGGGGAGATGTCCGGCAGGACAGAGAGGGGCGCCACAGAACTCGACGGTGGGTACTGACCCAAAACCTTTTATGC
>NZ_VFVC01000091.1:0-7966 GCF_006441575.1 Mesorhizobium sp. B2-4-12 | reverse complement strand
AGAAAACCGTTACCCATGCAATCGGTCCATCCTGTTACCTATCTATCCGGTTCGGACACCGGCACCTTCTCCCCGTATAGCGACGGGGAGAAGGAGGCTGGCCGCAACCTCGGCGTTTTTTCAGCAACGCTGGCGATCGGCGAAATCGTCGATGAGAGCGTCCTCTCCCCGTCACTATACGGGGAGAGGATGCCGGCAGGCAGGTGAGGGGCAGCGCCGGCGATTTGTCTTGTCGCGCTTTACCGCGTCGCACGCGCGGCGCGCCCATTACATCATTTCGATGATAGGCGCGATCTCGATGCTGCAGTTCGGCATGGCCAGCATCGGGCAGCCCTTGGCCTTGTCGGCGGCATCGTCGATGTCCTTGGCCTCGATGATCGAATAGCCGCCGGTCGGATTGCTGCCGCCATTGTTCTCGACCTTGCCGCCCGGCAGCACGGTCTTGGACATGCCGACCGGATTGCCGCCGTCGACCACCGCCGAGCCCAGCTTTCCGAACCAGCCATTCCAGGCGTCCATCGCGGCTTTCCGCTCGGCCTCGGTCGCAGGCATCTTGCCGGAGCCATGATATACATAGAGAAATTTCGCCATGTTCTCCTCCTTGTTCAGCGGCATCGAACCGGCATGCGGCCGTGCCGCCCCACCATCATCGGGCCAAAAAGGCAAACACGCAATTAGAATGAGAGATTGCTAATATGTAATCTGGTTGGAGACCCGGTTCTTCACCTTGCCATGGCGTGGTATTCGTCATTCGGGCGCATGTCGATCGCCGCCGCCACCCGGTTCGACATGTTGAAGAAGGCAGCCGTCGAGGCGATGTCCCAGATGTCGCGGTCGCTGAAGCCGGCCTTGCGAAGCGTGGCCCGGTCGACCTCGACGATCTTGGCCGGTTCCTCGGTCAGCTTGACGGCGAATTCGAGCATTGCCGTCTGTCTCGGCGAAAGATCGGCGGCGCGGAAATTCATCACCATCATCTCGCCGAGCGAAGGGTCGCCGGACAGCTGCCGCACCGCCGCGCCATGCGCGGTCAGGCAGTAGTAGCACTGGTTGATGGAGGAGACGGCGACCGCGATCATCTCGCGCTCCAGCTTCGACAGGCCGGAATCGCCGAGCATCAGGTCGTTGTACATGTCGGTGAAGGCGCGCAGCTTCTTGTCGTCGAAGGCATAGGCCTTCAGCACGTTGGGAACGAGCCCGAGCTTCTCCTCGCATTTGGCGAAATAGGCTTTTGTCGGCTCGCTCAGTTCCCCCGTATCGAGATCAAGCGCGGTGATTTTGCCGGTCATGGTTCGTTTCTCCTCGTCGGGCGATGCCTTGCCGCCGAATTCCAGAATTCTTGGCAAGCCGTCAAACCTTTGTCGCCAAATGGCGGTCATCTGCTACCATAGTCACAAAAGCATACGACGGGAGGCAAGAAGCGTCATGGCCAGCGTGAAATCCGCAGCTAAGTCGAAGAAGAGGGCAACGGCGGCGGCGAAGACGGAGGACAGGCCAGCCAGGCTTGCCGATTACCTGCTCGCCCGTGCGCCGGCGGAAGACATCGCCGCTTATCAAGTGGGTGACCTGGAACGCGCCGCCGACCTCGCCGGCCAGGCGGTAGCCCGTCACAAGAAAGGCGAGTGCGTCGTTGCCGTCGAGAGCGATTCCGGCGTCGCCCGCGAAGGCAGGCCGATGACGGTCATAACGGTCGTCAACGACAATATGCCGTTTCTGTTCGATTCCATCCTCGGTGAGATCACCGAGACCGCCGGCGAGCCAACCTTGGTTACCCATCCGGTCATCACGGTGCGCCATGGCAAAGGCGGGGTTGAGGAAATCCTCGGCGACGGCAATTTCGCCAAGGACGACGGCAGCCACGACCGGCTGAGCGTCATCCACGTCCATATCCCGCGGCTGACCGCGGAGGCGGCAAACGCCTTGGCCGAGCGGCTGCGCAAGATGCTTGGCCAAGTGCATGCGGCCGTCAACGACTGGAAACCGATGCTGGCCCGGCTCGATCAGGCGATCTCGGAGTTCCGCTATTCGGCTGTGCCGCTCGACAAGAAGAGCGTTGCAGAGGCGATCGCCTTCCTGGAGTGGCTGCGCGACGACAATTTCACCTTCCTCGGCATGCGCGAGTTCAAATATACCGGCGGCGAGGAAAGCGGCACGCTGGAGCGCGCCGACAAGCCCGGGCTTGGTATCCTGTCCGATCCCGACGTGCTGGTGCTCAGGCGCGGCACTGAAGCGGTGACGACAACGCCTGAGATTCGCGCCTTCCTGCACGGGCCGGAGCCGTTGATCGTCACCAAGGCCAATGCCAAGTCTTCCGTGCACCGCCGCATCTATCTCGATTACATCGGCGTCAAGACCTACACCACCAAGGGCGGGTTGTCGGGCGAACTGCGCATCGTCGGCCTGTTCACCTCGACCGCCTACACGCGCTCGGTGATGAAAATCCCGTATCTCAGGTCCAAGGCCGAAGCCATTATCGCCAAATCCGGTTTCGACCGGCACGACCATTCCGGCAAGGCGCTGATCAATGTGCTGGAGAGCTATCCGCGCGACGAATTGTTCCAGGTGCCGGTGCCGATCCTAAGGAAGCACGCCGCGGCCATCCTCGGCCTGATCGAGCGGCCGCGGGTCAGGGCGCTGGTGCGCGCCGACCAGTTCGACCGCTTCGTCTCGATCCTCGTCTTCGTGCCGCGCGACCGCTACGACAGCGTGGTACGCGAGAAGGTCGGCACCTATCTCAAGACCGTGTTCGAAGGCCGGCTGTCGGCCTATTACCCGGCCTTCCCGGAAGGCGGGCTGGCGCGTGTCCACTTCATCATCGGCCGCTCCGGTGGCAAGACGCCCAAGGTCGAGCAGGCGACGATCGAGGCGGCGATCCGCGATATCGTCCGCACCTGGGAGGACGCCCTTTCCGAGGCGGCTGAGGCTAGCGGCAGCGACCCGGCGTTGAAAGCCATCGCCGCAAGGCTGCCGGAAAGCTACCGCGATTCGTTCAGCGCGGCGGTGGCGCTGGTCGATGCCGGGCGCATCGCCAGGATCAGCGCCGCCAACCCGATCGCCATCGACTATTATCGCCATGGCGAGCAGAAGCCGCACCAGGCTGCGCTGAAGATCTATCATCATGGCAGCCCGGTGGCGCTGTCGCGGCGGGTGCCGGTGCTGGAAAATATCGGTTTTCGGGTGATCAGCGAGCGTACGTTCGAGGTCGGCGACGACGCGACCGGCATGGTCTTCATCCACGACATGGAGTTGGAGAACAGCTACGGCAAGCCGATCGATCTTGCCGATGGCGGCGCGCTGTTCGAGGACGCGTTCCTGTCGGTGTGGCGCGGCGACGTCGACAATGACGGCTATAACGGCCTTGCCCAGACCGCCGGCCTGTGGTCTGAAGAAATCACCATCCTGCGCGCCTATGGCCGCTATCTGCAGCAGGTCGGCATTCCGCAAAGCCAGGATTTCATCGCCGCTGCGCTTAACCGCTACCCGGAGATCGCGCGCGGCCTGCATGCGCTGTTCATCGCCCGGCTTGGGCCGACGGCCGAGACGGAAGGCGTGGTGGCGGCGAAGCACCTCAAGGCCAAGATCAAGGATGCCTTGGAAGATGTGCCCAACATTGATGATGACACCATCATCCGCCGCTATCTCAATTTGATCGAAGCCTCGCTGCGCACCAATCATTTCGTTACCGATACGAAACAGAAGGGTCAATCGCTGGCGATCAAGCTCGACTCGCAAGCGGTCGAGGGATTGCCGGCGCCGCGACCGTGGCGCGAGATCTTCGTCTACGGCTCCGAGGTCGAGGGGCTGCATCTGCGCTTCGGCCCGGTGGCCCGTGGCGGCCTGCGCTGGTCGGACCGCGCCCAGGACTACCGCACCGAAGTGCTTGGCCTGGTCAAGGCGCAGCAAGTCAAGAATGCCGTCATCGTGCCCGTCGGCGCCAAGGGCGGCTTCTATCCCAAGAAACTGCCGATGAGCGCCGGCCGCGACGCGATCTTCGAGGCCGGCACCTCGGCCTACAAGAACTTCGTCTCCAGCCTGTTGTCGATTACGGATAATATCGGGCTGGAGGGTGTCATTCCGCCGGCTGGCGTGGTGCGCCGCGACCAGGACGACCCCTATTTCGTCGTCGCCGCCGACAAGGGCACGGCGACCTTCTCCGACACCGCCAATGCCATCAGCGAAAGCCATGGTTTCTGGCTGGACGATGCTTTCGCCAGCGGCGGCTCGGCCGGCTATGATCACAAGAAGATGGGCATCACCGCCAAGGGCGCCTGGGAAGCGGTCAAGCGGCATTTCCGCGAAATGAACCGCGACATCCAGACCTCGCCCTTCACCGTCGTCGGCGTCGGCGACATGTCCGGCGACGTGTTCGGCAACGGCATGTTGTTGTCGCCAAAAACGAGGCTGATCGCCGCCTTCGACCATCGCGACATCTTCATCGATCCAGATCCCGACATGGAGGCGTCGATGGCCGAGCGCCAGCGCATGTTCGCGCTGCCACGGTCGAGCTGGCAGGATTATGACAAGACCAAGCTGTCGGAAGGCGGCATCATCGTTTCGCGCAGCCAGAAGTCGATCACCTTGCCGGCCGCGGCTGCGGCGGCGATCGGCCTTGCCAAGACGACAGCCACGCCGGTCGAGATCATGACCGCCATCCTCAAGGCGCCGGTCGACCTGCTGTGGTTCGGCGGCATCGGCACCTATCTGCGGGCCTCGACCGAGACCAATGCCGATGTCGGCGACCGGGCCAACGACGCCATCCGCATCACCGCGCTCGACGTGCGCGCCAAGGTGATAGGCGAGGGCGCGAACCTCGGCGTCACCCAGCGGGCGCGCATCGAGTTCGGAATGAATGGCGGCCGCTGCAATTCCGATGCCATCGACAATTCCGGCGGCGTCAACTGCTCCGACGTCGAGGTCAACATCAAGATCGCCCTGGCATCCGCCATGCGCAAGGGATCGTTGACGCGTCCGGCACGCAACAAGCTGCTGGCCGAGATGACCGAGGAGGTCGGCGGGCTTGTTCTGTCCAACAATTACGAGCAGACGCTGGCGCTTTCCATTGCCCGCAAGCGTGGCCTCGCCGACATCGCGCATCAGGCCCGGTTCATGTCCGCGCTCGAAGCGCGCGGCCTGCTCGACCGTGCCGTGGAAACACTGCCCTCGCCGGCGGCACTCGCCGAACGCGAAGCACGCGGCGAGCCGCTGACCAGAGCCGAACTCGGCGTGCTGCTCGCCTATGCCAAGATCGTGCTGTTCTCCGACATCGTCGCCAGCGACGTGCCGGACGACGCGCATTTCGACCGCGACCTGATGGGCTATTTCCCGGACCGGATGGCGAAGAAATACGCGTCCGAGATCCATGGCCACAGGCTGCGCCGGGAGATCATCGCCCGTGTCGTCGCCAACGACCTCGTCAATCGCGGCGGCCCGTCCTTCGTCAACAGGCTGCAGGAGGCCACGGGCCGCACCGCCGCCGATGTGGTGCGCACCTTCGCCGTGGTGCGCGACGGCTTCGCGCTGCCGGCGCTCTATCGCGAGATCGACGCGCTCGACAACCAGATCGACGGCCAGGTGCAGCTCGATCTCTATCAGATTGTTAGCCGGCTGATCTATATGAGCAGCGGCTGGTATCTGAAGAACGATGCCGGCATGGCGCCGCTCGGCCAGCGCATCGCCGAACTGCAGGAGGCGCGCAAGGCCCTGGAGCCCAAGCTCGTTTCGCTGCTGCCGGCTTTCTCGCGCGAGCGGATCGAGGAGAAGCGGCACGGGCTGTTCAAGGCCGGTGCGCCGGAACGGCTGGCCGAACAGCTGGCATTGAGCGAAGTGGCGGAACTGATCCCGGACATCGCGCTGACGGCACGCATGGCCGGCGCCGATATCGTCGCGGCCGCCAAGGCGTTCTTCGCCGTCAGCGATGCCTTCCGCATTCCGCGTGTCGAGGACGCCGCGCGCTCGATCACGCCTTCGGATTATTACGACCAACTCGCACTGTCGCGCGCCACCGACACGATCGGCGCGGCGCGGCGCGGCATCGCGGTCGCCGCGCTCACCAGTCATGCCAAGGCGGCCGATCCGGTGGCCGCCTGGCTGGAAGCCGGCGGCGAGCGGGTGGCGCGCATCCGCGAGCGGCTGCAGGCGCTGACCGAGGGCGGCGACATCACCGTGTCGCGGCTGTCGGTGGCGTCCGGGCTGATGAGCGATCTGACGGGGATGTGACGAATTCTTGCGGAGGTGGTGCCGCCCCTCATCCGGCTGCCGCCACCTTCTCCCCGTATAGTGACGGGGAGAAGGGAACCGGCCGGGAGGCCGGCGCTCATTCTGCCACGTCGACGATTGGCGAAATCCTCGGCGACAGCGTCTTTCTCCCCGTCACTTTACGGGGAGAAATGCCTGGCAGGGCGATGAGGGGCAGCGCGACGCTTGTCATTTGCATGAGCATCGGAAACATGCAGACATGGCGCCCGACACGGGCCGAGCGGGTGCCAGGGGAGTCAGGATGGCGGTAGAGACAATGCAGCGGGCGTCCGGGCGCGGCATCTGGGGATGGATGTTCTTCGACTGGGCGGCGCAGCCGTTCTTCACGGTCGTCACCACCTTCATCTTCGGTCCCTATTTCGTCTCGCGCATGGCTGCCGACCCCAACACCGGCCAGGCGGTCTGGGGCTACGGCATCGCCGCGGCCGGGCTGGTGATCGCGGTTCTATCGCCCATTCTTGGTTCTATCGCCGACCAGACAGGGCCGCGTAAACCGTGGATCGCCTTCTTCGCCGCCGTCAAGATCACCAGCCTTAGCTTGCTCTGGTTCGCCGCGCCCGGCTCGAACCTGTTCCTGATCGTGGCACTGTTCTCGCTGGCGTCGGTCGCGGCGGAATTCTCCACCGTGTTCAATGATTCGATGATGCCGCGCCTGGTGCCGAAGAGCGAGATCGGCCGCATCTCCAACACGGCCTGGGGCCTTGGCTATCTCGGCGGCATGATCGCGCTGATCTTCGTGGTGACATGCCTGGCTGGTTCGCCCGAGACCGGCAAGACCATCATCGGCCTCACCCCGCTGTTCGGGCTCGATCCGCATCTGGGCGAAGATGCCCGCGCCACCGGGCCGCTGTCGGCCGGCTGGTACTTCCTGTTCATCCTGCCGATGTTCTTCTTCACGCCGGACGCCATCAAGGGCATTCCGATCGGGCCGGCGGTGCGCGAGGGGCTGTCGGAGCTGAAATCGACGCTGGCCGAGGTGCGCCGGCGCGGCGGCATCTTCCGCTTCCTCGTCGCACGGATGATCTATCAGGACGGCGTCAACGCGCTGCTGGCGCTCGGCGGCACGTTCGCGGCGGGCATGTTCCACTGGTCGATCACCGAGATCGGCATGTTCGGCATCATCCTCAATATCGTCGCCATTTTCGGCTGCTGGATCGCGGCGCGGCTGGATACCGCGCTCGGCTCCAAGGCGGTGGTGATGATCGCGCTGGTGATGCTGTCGGTCGCCACCATCGGTATCATCTCGACGGGGCCGGGCTTCACCCTGCTCGGCCTGGTACCGCTCTCGACAACCGATTCAGGCGGCCTGTTCGGCACGGCGGCTGAGAAAGCTTATATCCTGTACGGCCTGTTGATCGGCCTGGCTTTCGGACCGGTGCAGGCGTCGTCGCGTTCCTACATGGCGCGCAGCGTCACGGCGGCGGAATCCGGCCGCTATTTCGGCATTTACGCGCTGGCCGGCCGGGCGACCAGTTTCCTGGCGCCGTTCCTGGTGGCGACCATCACCGCGCTCAGCGGTTCGGCGCGGCTCGGCATGGCGGTGATCATCTTGTTTCTCGGCATCGGCATGGCGATCCTGGCGAGGACGCCATATCCGGCGGATCGGCCGGCGGGGTGAGTTTACCCTCCCCCCTTGTGGCTAGCGTGCGCACACATTTGATTTGGCGGTGGTCAGTATGGGTTTGCAAGGACGAAGCCCTCAACAATGGCGTGG
>NZ_VFVC01000090.1:0-8073 GCF_006441575.1 Mesorhizobium sp. B2-4-12 | reverse complement strand
CGCTTCACCGCCGAGCAATGCACAAACTACTTCAGCGCCGCAGGTTACGAGCCAGAGTGATCAGATTCTGCTCTAGGTGGCGGCGGCGCTGCCGATGGCAGCTGACTACCGCCGCGAGCAGGTCAGCGCAGCCGTCTGTTGGACCGTAGTCGCTCGTCGAAAACCGTCTTTGATGATTCGGGTGGAAACGATTCCCCGCCTGTTGAAGAAACCAGCCGTGATATCCAAGTCGCCAAGCGAGGATTTATAAAATAATATCAATGATTTGTTGGAAATAACCCGATGGTACCGTTGGCTGGGATCGATACGTCATATAACAAGTTGTTTTTATTATTCTTTTCGTGCCAACGACGCGAATTTGTATCACAATAGGTATCACAATAGGTATCACATCTTTGGAGGGCTTGGGCGAAGTCGACCGACGTCTTCTCGTTGTTGCTGAAACGCAGTAAATGCGGAGACGTAAGCAGGGGGCGGGCAAACAGTCCACCCCCGTTTTTTGTTGGCCGCAGAGGCTAGGTTTAGCCGCCCATCTTTTTCGCCATCGCGCAGAAACCCGCATGCGCCTTGTTAAGCGTAGTATCGCCGCAGTCTTTCAGCACCGCCTTCTGTTCATCGGGTTTCATGGACATCCATGCGGTCTTGAAATCCGCCTCCGACCTCAATGTTTTCATGCCTGCATCTGTAAAGAACGGCGACATCTTGGCCGGGTCGTCGAGAGCGGATGTATTGTTAGCGGCGAGTGCTGAACCAATCATCATCACAAGCGTCAACGCGCCCATTGGGAGCATCTTTATGTTCATTTGATCCTCCGTACAGGTCCTCCGTACAGGTCCTTCAGAATGACCATCTTGAGAAACGTGCATTTTGCGTCTCGGTTCCAGCGCACACCGGTTGAAAAGCTAGTGGCCTGGATGGGACAGGCGGGCTGGAGCCTCCCGAATGCTTCAGGAGATATGCCGCCTCCTGAGATCAGCGTGTCCGTGAAGGACGACGCAAAGAGGTCGTCGTAAGTTCACCTATAACCGCAGCATCGGCGGCCAAGACGACGCGCTCGGGCTGCCAATTGGCAGGAGAAGCTCTCAACGCGCCTGCTCTTGCGGGGCGAACTTGATCCGGCACCCCCTTGGCTGATTACGAGATGCCCAAGCGCTCGCGCAGACGCACCGGCAGTCGGGGCGAGGCTTGCAGTTCGGCACAGCTCACCTCCCATCGCTTCAGATAATCGGCGATCGGGATACCGGTGCGGCCGGGCCAGCGGTTAAGTGCGCCCAGGGCCTCGACACAGTCCGGCGCGCGTTCGTATTCGGAGAGGATGGTTACCGCCATTGCTTGAGCGAATGGATTGAGGTTCGGTATCTCGATTTCGCCGCGATGGCCGGCGAACCACGCTGCGGCGTCACCGGTGAGCCCCTGGCTGTCTGCGAGCGCTGTATAGCGGTCGATGATGTCCTGGCGGTACTGGGCGATAGAATCGCCGAAAGCGTTGTCGCCGGCGAAGGGCGGGTTCTGCTTCCAGTCTTTCGCCAGGCGACCCAGGCCGCGCAGCGAAAAGGCCTCCACCATCGCTTCCTCGAGCCATTGGCAGGGCGCCGCCGGCTTGGCGTCCGCCTGCCAGCTGTTGGCAAGCACATGGCCAAGCTCGTGACCGAACTGGTAGGCGAGCTTCGACCAGTCGCGTTCGCCGATGTCGACGATGATCCACGCCATGCTGCTGCCGTCCGGGTGCAGCCAGATGGCCGGCGTGCCGGAACTGTGCTCGTCGACACGCAAGCGCGTCGGCTGGCGGTCGGACAGGAGGCGGACGCCATCGAGGCAGGCGTGGCGCATCCGCTCGGCGACCTGAACGGCAGCGCCCTCCAGCATCCGCCCCCAGTCGCCGGCAAGCTCGATGGGCGCGGTGAGGAGGGGGGCATCAAGATTGGTCGGTGGCGCCATGGCTGCGTAGCTCTCCGTAACGACGTCCCGATGCCTCAACGCGGCAGGAATCAGGCTTGCGGCCACCGAGCGCCCAAAGAGTGTAGCGAAATCTCGTCGTCGCACTTCGATTCCTGGTGTCCGATCGCCCATGTCTAAACTACCATACTAATCCACCAATGGAGAAGGCTCGGCGAGCGGAGAGGATGTCAGGAGTGGGCGAGGCTATCTTTTGTACAGCATCGGGCTGCTCAGCCTTGAGAGAGCCAAAGAGAGCCAAACTCGAAGTCTTGGGTACCATCACTATGCTCGGAAAAAGTACGTATGATAAACAAATTGTATCGGCCTGACGACATAAGGATTTGTATCAATCCTAGCAAGAATTGACTTCATCTCTTTGCCGGGATCAATGCCAATACTTTTGAGATAGTCGTAAAACGGCCCTGACTCCGGCTTACATTCGTTCGCATGTCGGATGAGGAAATTGTCGACGACGCCTGCCCTCCAACGCTCTTTCAGGTGATGGCCCCAGTATATATCCAATCCCCATCCCGAAATTGACAAATCAAATGAATGGAGCATTTCCCGCAGAAAGTCACGTCTGAAGAATGGGGCCATCACCTCGACCCAGTTTGTCGTCCGGAGTATTAGACCTGGATGATGACGCGTAAGCGGGAGGACACAGGAACTATCAGATGTCAGAGACGGTTGGGCGACATCCAATGAGTATTCTTCACAGATTTTGAAGAAATCATCGGGATCAAATAGGACTTCAATGTCATCGTCCAGAAAAAAAACTCCCTCATAAATGTTATGCAATTCTGTCGCCTCGAATAGCCGTTTGGCACCATGCATCTTTGAAAGACCGCCACCAAAAATGAGTTCGGCTCCGGTGCGGAAAGCGTCATCTGGGTGCGGGTCTGCGTAGTAGTTTATTCCAACATCGTACGCCCGGTGGGCACTCAGAGGCTCAGAAAACAAGGATGGACGGCGCTTGGACCCGGCGCGTATCAGAATCAAGTACCGCCTCGGTTCACGCGGGACAGTTAGTATCTGAATGTCGTCCGAATTCTGAAACATTGACGATTCCCCGATATCACGGCAGCGGTCTTCGGCCTCGATCTTTGCCGGTGAAGGAACGCGGCGCTGACGATTCAGCGACGAGTTGAAGAATGGTGTATTATGCCGCCTTTATTTCCAATGGGCGACGGTCACGTTGTCTGGAACCACATGGGCGGAGCAGGTTAATGCGATGACGGTAACCAGCCCAGCCGTTCCGATGATCATCCCGACCTATCGGATTTACAACTTTCATCTTCGGCAGCGAGTTCGCCCCGCTCAGCAAGCAACTCATCCGCAACATTTCTCGCATAGGCACTGTCGCCGGAGCATCGTCGGAACTTTCTGCCGGCATGCGCTTCATTATTCGTCGAGCAACCTTTTCCTTTGAACACAAAATACTTCTGGCGTCCATTGCAGGGCGCATCACAATCCTGCGACAATATCAACCAACGCTTCAAGCAGTATGTAAGTTGCTATGTAGCTTTCGCTGGGAGCACTTAAACGGGAATTGCATGGTTCCTCATGCGCCGATTTGCGCCATGTCCCACAGACACATCGCCTTCGATGCGTAATGTTCCTCCGGCATGACCAGGAGTGGCAGCGGCAACGAGAATGGCGGTTGCTGTAGGTTGAGAAATCCGAATCCGCCCGTTTCAGGCGCAATGTCCTGCGTTGAGGTCGAATGGCTTGAGGTGAACAGCCAGCGCGCGCCGCACCTCTTGACGTTGCGCAGCGCACGCCAGATATCGGACTCGGTCAGATGCTGCAGACAGTCGCGTGAAAAAATGAGGTCGACATTCGGCAGCACATCAGCAGTCAGATCGAGCACGTGGAATTCGCGATTCGCGTATCGCATGCGATTCGTTTCGATGACTTCCGGAACAATATCGCAACCGATGTAGTGCGTTTTGCCCAAGTCGACGAAGCGCATCCAGTTGAAGTCGCCGCAGGGCGCATCAAGCATGGACTTCACGTCCAGCGCGCGGAAAAGCATCGGCAATACGGTTCGCACGCGATGCGTCGTCGCGTACGCTGAACCGAGTCCGGAGCGCGATTCCGCGGAGCCCCACTCGTTGCTTTGATAAATACGCGCGAAAGCTTCGCGGGAATCATCAGGCGTGCCTTGCGTCATCGAATGCACCTCATCGACGGCCAATCCCGCCGGCGTCAAATAACAGGCGGGCGAACCCACCAGCAGTGCTACCATATCTCGCCGAGAGGCACGACAGGGGACGTCGCACTCTCTACCCTAGCACGGTGAAAGTTCGCTTTAGTCCGTCAAACGTGGGGAATTCCTCCTTAGTCTTGAGGCTCACTGCCGATCCGTCGCCAATCGATCTGAAGCTTGGTTGTCGTCATGAATGACGAGTGGTGGGATACTAAGGAAAGCTTGCATTGAGCCATAGGCCGCACACATCGCGCAATCGATACCTGTGTCATCGAGAACGACGGCGGTTTCAGGAAATGGTATCCGTCTGCTTCGCAGAGGGAGGCATTTCTCAAGAAGCACCCGTGCGCCTCTTGGCGTGATTGTGTAAGCTTGGGTTCCAAATGAGTGCATTACCCTGACAAGGGATCGGGAGAATTTATCGGATTGGAACAAGGCAGTTCTATTAGTATATCGGCGGTCGTAAAATTCAATCTTGGCTTTGGAGAAACCAAAATCTAACCAAAGAAATAATGGGTTGAATACGTACCCCCACTGTATCATGTCCCAGTCGGCGGGTGCTTGAGACATGATACTGGTGGATTCTTCTACGAATCGAAATGACGATCGAACGTCGTCTTCAAAAATCGTGATTGGCTTGTTTTGTGAGATCGAGAGCTTCCACAGGCTGACGTGGGAAAGTGCACATCCCAGAGCGCCCGGTGAATACGCGCAGTCGTCAGTGATCAGACCTTCCTTTATAAGCGCCGCCCTGTTGAGGGACGCGCCGTCAAAAGCCGATACACGAACGGTATTGTGCATCAGATGCCAGTTATTCTCTTGATATCTGCTCCAGCGCTCGACGCTGCGGTCGAGGTTTATCACGTGAATTTTCGGCGAACCGATCGGCTGGACAGGTCGAGTTGGCATCGGCCCAGAGGCAGGCGGCATGGGACTAACCAAAACGTTGGTATCGCCCGCATTGTGCAAAAACTCCCGTGCGCGCTCGATCCCGTCGCTCACATGATATTCGTGGTCGCCGAACGTGATGTAGCCATAGACCTGCCGGTTATCCAGATACTGAACGACGCCGGCTTTCCTGGCGCTATCGGCAAAAATGACGTACTCATACCGCGATGTGCTGTCCTCGTAGGTGAGTTCGCTCAAAACGTCGGCGCGGATCAGATAGGTGCAGTGCACGAGCGGCATCTCGATAACGCCGCGCACGTGGCGGTGGAGCACCCAGCCATATTGATCGCACTGCAAATAGTAGCCGTTGGCGTCGATCTCGGCGTGGTAGTTCGAATAGTATTGTCCGGGAGAGATGGAGCGAAGCAAGGGAGCGATGATCGGCACGTCGAGCGCGACAAGCTCGCGTAGCGTGGCCGGACGCACGAAATTGTCGACGTCGACAACGAAATAGAAATCGCAGTCGTGCTCGAGAGTTTTCCGCAAACTTATGTTGCGGATTCGGCCAAGCACCCTGAAGCGCGTCTCGTTCCATTCGTGTTCGCCAAATCGCTCGACCCTATCGGCCACGTCTGAGGCGTCGAACTCAACCGCGGCATAGAGGTCACCAACGCGCTCCACCCATTCGCGCAATATGTGCTCGGTCCTGTCGGTGTTGTTGTTTGTTCGGATATACAGGACGATCGACGCCTTCGGGTAGTCGAGCGCCTCGATGCACTCGAGATAAAGCGGCAGTGCCGGTTCTTTCTGCTTTGCCAGGATTGCCACCAGGATGCGCGGCGTGCCCTCCATTCGCGACCGCAACGAACGCTGCCGGACAAGCTTGTGCTGGTCGATCAAGCTCTCTGTTCCGAACGATCCAAGTTTTGGAGACTCATTGACCTGGAGCTTATCGGCGGCGAAGCGCGCGTTGGCCACCACACGCTTCGCCATGTCTGCTGGCAATTTGTCGGTAGCCAGCAATTTCAGACAGGAGTCGAGCGATTCACGGTAAGCGCCTGCCCAGTAGGCATTGATAGCAAACTCGTCGAGCAGGCCGTAATCATAGACCCAGGGCTGGATAAAAAGGCCGGCGGGTTGAACAAGGTCGAGTCCTCGACGCGCAAATTCCATTCCTTCCGCATTCCGGCCCTTGTTGCGGCAATAGAGGCTTGCGGCGTGAAGAGCCTCCGCGCGGCCGGGAACGAGCTGCGCCGCACGCTCAAAGACGGCAACGACTTCGTCGAATGGCCGTCCCATCGCTGCCATAAGGTTGCCCGCCTCGAGCAGGCTGACATAGACCTCCTCGCCCCAAAAACCCAGCTCGGCGCGCTCCAGATACTTCGCCAGCGATTTTTCACGCTCACCGGAATCCCTGTAGCTCTGCGCCAGATAGAAGGTGTACCGCGAAACCAGGAAGGGGTCGGTCTCTGTCGCAAGAGCATTTTCAAGAACCGCTGCGTCGTCTTGGTACTTTCGCGGGTTTTGACTGCGTGCTCCGTCACGCCCCGTCGCCACGCGAAAGCCCTTGGCGGTCTCCCGGGTGAGATGGCCAGGAGGGGCCTCGAGATATTCGTGCAGAACGCCCTTGAAGGAGAACGGCAGCCGGTTGCGGCAGATCTGGGGGCGATAAAACGAAATGCCACCATGGAACACCTCGACGTCGTATAAATCATGTTCCATCTGCGACTTGAACCCGATCGGATCAAAGTCGGCGTCTAGGACCACGACGTCGTCCGCGTCGATGATCATGGCATAGTCGACCGTCTCGACTTCACGCAGCCGGTCAAGAGCGAAGGTACGGTTGTACGCGAAGTCCCGCCACGGCTCGTTAATGACAGCGCCTTGGACATTGTGATCGGTGAGGAAGCCGCGTACCAGGTCTTGCGTGCCGTCCTCGGAACCCGTGTCGACGATGAGCACATAGTCGACAAGGGGTAGCACGCTGGCGAGGCATTGCAGGATGACCTTCGCCTCGTTCTTGACGATCATGCACAGGCCGATGGTGCTCATGCTATTCCTTCAGCTGAGCAGCGGTCGTTCCGCTTCTGCTCGAAATTGTGGAATGGGAATTCGTGCAGCTCGCCCGGCAGGTTGCGGGCAGCGAAGAACGATCGGATGAAATCCTGGGTCCCGTCGGTCGAGCCGGTATCGCCGATGACCCAGCAGTCGATATGGTCGGCGACCGCTCCGAGGCAGCGCTGCAGGTTCGCCGTCTCGTTCTTGACGATCATGTTGAGGCAGACGCGCTTGCGGCTTGTCATCTGTGAATCGTCGGCTCCGTGCGGCGGTCCGTGACGCCCCTCGATTAGTTCACCCCTATTTGCCAGGTGTCGTCAAGATCGAGAAACATTGATCCGAGGTCCTAAGTGGCGTCCCGTCAGAGGAGTGCCACGCTCGACCTTGATCGCATTTGCGACACTGCTAGAGATGGAGAGGAGACGTTAAGTCCAGGCTTCTCAAGAACAATTTTCAGCAATTGCCGTCAAAGAACGGCCGGCGCCCGCCCCTTGATCAATTATCGGCAAGCTTATAGTTTACAAATCCCTAATTTTCGGTTTTACTAATGTACAGCTTTGAGGGCACTCGCGCAGTTTGGCGGGTGGGTTGGCGTTCTTGAGAGGGTTTCTAGGAGTTCTGGAGTAGCTAGGCCACTTCGCGGCTGAAGCAGGTGCGTTCGCAAAGCGTCCGCTGCCGCGTATACGTTTGTCCTTCTGCTGGAGGCGGACGGGTTCCTCCGGAAATCCCTCTCGAGTTTTTCGCTGAGACATCGGCGTGAACATGACGGGAGTGAAGTCGTGAGTCGGGTAAAATCGCGTGCGCATCGCAGGAAACGTGAAGCCTTAGCTTCGCCACCCCCCACCCATTCGCGGCTGGACATCGGAACCTATCTAGAGATCGGTTATCGGGCTGCCGCTTGCCAGACGAACAATCGACAAACCAGCGCGGCGCGCCATTGGAACACGTGGCGCACAAAGGCGCCCGGCGTCTGCCCACCC
>NZ_VFVC01000009.1:0-148617 GCF_006441575.1 Mesorhizobium sp. B2-4-12 | reverse complement strand
AACCTGATCCTGAACGCGGCCGAGGCAATGGGTTCGATGAAGGAAGGTGCACGCGAGTTGTCGATCAGTACCGAGCAGGACCGCACAGGCGCCCTCGTTGCGGTTCGCGATTCCGGGCCGGGCATCCAACCGGCTCAACTGGAGCGCGTTTTCGACGCGTTTTACACGACCAAGTCCCTTGGAACGGGGATGGGGCTGTCGATCTGCCGATCGATCGTAGTCGCCCATGGGGGCCGGCTTTGGGCAGAGGAAAACGAACCGCACGGCGCCGTGTTCAAGTTCACCGTCCCCGGCCACGAAGCGGGATCATAAGCTCATGCTTGTTCAGCCCGCGTGAGAGCCGCGCGAAGGCACTCAGGGCCATCATGGGGCTTGTCATCAGCAGCCGGTTTCCGATAGCGGGCGGCATCGCCGGTCGGTATAGTCAACCGAATTCATCCGTGGCGCCGGAGTTTGCAATATGGTGTCCGATCCACCCAGTGGCGCGTACGAGGGCATCGGCTCTCAGGCCGCATGGGAGGACGGCGAACGCGCCTTTCGCCGCGGCTGGCGGCCGGACGAGAGTGGAAAGCAGCGCCCCGTGCTGTTTGTACAGCCCGCGACGGACCATCAGTCACGCTCTGGCCTCGATCGTCTCATCCACGAATTCGAATTGAAGGATAAGCTCGATCGGGCGTGGGCCGTGCGGCCGTTAGAGCTCGTGCACGACGCCGGCCGGACCATCCTGGTGCTCGAGGATGTCGGCGGTGAGCCGCTGGCGCGGCTGCTCGGCGCGCCGATGGAAGTGGGACGCTTCTTGCAGCTGGCGACCGGTATTGCCGCAGCTCTCGGCAAGCTCCATCAGCGCGGGCTCATTCACAAGGACATCAAACCGGCCAATGTCTTGGTCAACGCTGCAACCGGTGAGGTATGGCTGACGGGGTTTGGTATCGCCTCACGTTTGGCCCGCGAGCGCCAGCCCCTCGACGCTCCCGAAACGATCGCCGGTACGTTCGCCTACATGGCGCCTGAGCAGACCGGACGGATGAACCGGTCAATCGATTCCCGCAGCGATTTGTACGCGCTCGGCATCTCCTTCTACCAAATGCTCGCCGGTGGTCTACCGTTTACGGCGGCCGAGCCCATGGAATGGGTGCACTGCCACCTCGCCAGGCAGCCGGTGGAACTCACGGGGCAGCGGAGCGATATCCCCGGCACCGTGTCGGCGGTCGTCATGAAGCTGCTCGCCAAAAGGGCCGAAGATCGCTATCAGACCGCCTCCGGTCTCGAAAGCGACCTTCGCAGATGCCAGGCCGAATGGGGGGCGCAGCACCGGATTGATGACTTTTCACTCGGCGCACGCGACACGCCGGACCAGTTACGGATTCCCGAGAAACTCTACGGTCGGCGAGAAGAAGTCGAAACCTTGCTCGCCTCCTTTGATCGCGTCGTCAAAGGAGGCGCCCCCGAGCTGGTCCTGGTATCGGGATATTCCGGTATCGGAAAGTCTTCGCTCGTTAACGAGTTGCAGCCGGCGCTCATACCGCCGCGGGGTCTTTTCGCTTCCGGCAAGTTCGATCAGCATAAGCGCGATATTCCTTACTCGACGCTGGTGCAGGCCTTTCAGGGTCTGATCAGACCGCTGCTCGGCAAGAGCGAAACGGACCTTGTGCCTTGGCGCGAAGCGTTACGCGAGACGCTGGGACCCAACGCACGACTGATTGTGGATCTCATTCCTGAAGTAAAGCTCATCATCGGCGAGCCGCCGCCGGTCCCGGAGGTTCCACCACAGGACGCGCAACGGCGTTTTCAACTGGTTTTACGGCGATTCCTGACTGTGTTCGCTCGGCAGGAACATCCGTTGGCACTCTTTCTCGATGACTTGCAATGGCTTGACGAGGCCACGCTCAGCCTGCTGCAAGAACTGTTGAGCCAGTCCGATCTGCGCCATCTCCTCCTCATCGGTGCCTTCCGGAACAATGAAGTGACCGCGGCGCATCCGCTCATGCGCAAGCTGGAGGCGATTCGAGCAACGGGAAGGGTGCAGGACATCAAGTTGGGCCCGCTCGCGCCCAACGATCTCAGAAGCCTTGTCGCGGACTCGTTCCATTGTGATGCCGCTGAGCAGGCTGGCCCGCTCGCGGAGCTGGTGCTCGCCAAGACCGAAGGCAATCCGTTTTTCGTGATTCAGTTTCTTCACCTGCTCGCCGACGAGCGTCTTCTTGCGTTCGATCATGGACAGGCTCGATGGTCCTTCGATCTTGGCGGCATCCACGCCAAACAGTACACGGACAATGTCGTGGGGCTTCTGGCCGGGAAGCTGACGCGGCTACCGCTCGACACGCAGGAAGCCTTGCGGCAGCTCGCTTGCCTCGGCAACATCGCCGATGCCACGATGCTCTCGATGGTTCTGGGAAGGCCCGAGGAAGAAGTACACGCAGCGCTCCGGGAGGCCCTGCGTCAACAATTGATCGAGCGCCTCGATCACTCCTACAAGTTCGTTCATGACCGCGTCCAAGAAGCCGCCTATGCGCTGATTCCGGAAAAGTCACGCGCCGAGGCGCATTTGACCATCGGCCGCCTGCTCGTGGCGCACACGCCACCGGAAAAGCGCGACGAGGCAATTTTCGAAATCGTCAACCAGCTCAATCGCGGCACTCCGTTAATCACGTCACTTACGGAACGCGAGCAGCTCGCAGAGCTGAATCTGGCCGCCGGCAAGCGCGCCAAAGCGTCGTCGGCCTATGGCTCCGCGCTGACGTATCTCACCGCCGGCGCAGCCCTGTTGCCGGTCGACGCGTGGGAGCGCCGACAGGAGCTGGCGTTTGAACTGGAGTTGCACCCGGCGGACTGCGAGGTCTGCACCGGCGCCTTGCAGGCCGCCGAAGAGCGCCTGAATTCGCTCGCAGCGCGTGTTGTCGGCACGGTCCAACGATGCGCCGTCGGACGCCGGCTTGTGGATCTGTACGCCATGCTTGGGGCGGGCGAGCAGGCCGTCGCCGTCGCCCTGGAGTGCTTGCAGGGTGTTGGTATCGATTGGTCGCCGCATCCCAGCGAAGAAGAAACGCGCCGCGAATATGAGCGCATCTGGTCACTGCTTGGAAATCGCGCGATCGAGGATGTCGTGAACCTGCCGCTGATGCAGGATCCCGAGGCTTTTGCGACGCTCGACATGCTGACGAAACTGAGTCTTCCAGCCGAGTACATTGACGAGAATTTGGTCGCGCTCAGCATCTGCAGAGCAACTAATCTAAGTCTGGAGCGTGGGAACAGCGACGCCGCACCGGTGAGCTACGCGGCAACGGGATTGATAGCCAGCGCCCACTTTGGCGACCAAGAAAAAGGTTATCGACTTGGGAAGATGGCCTGCGATCTGGTCGAGCGTCGCGGACTGAATCATTTTGGGGGGCGGGTCTACAACCGCTTTGCGGTGGTGGTTCCATGGACACGGCCGCTTGCGGAGGCGATCGATCCAGCGCGTCGTGCTTTTCAGATGGCGAAGCGGCACGGCGAACCCGCATTTGCTGCATTTTCGTGCCGCAGTCTCATTTCCATTCTCCTTGCTCTGGGTCATCCACTCGATCAAGTCGAGGATGAGGCCGAGCAGGGATTGGAGTTCGTGCTTCCGTTTGGATTCTTTCTCGACCGGATGTCCGCACCGCTCGCTCTCGTCCGGACGCTCCGCGGAAAGACCACGAAGTTCGGTTCACTCGATGACGGTTGGTTCAAGGAACGCGCGTTTGAGGAGCGGGCGACAGGTCAACCCGCCGGCGCTTTCCTGGAATGTCACTACTGGATCCGAAAACTCCAGGCTCGCTTCTTCGCCAGCGATTACCTGTCGGCGGTCGGTGCAGCGGAGAAGGTGGACACTTGGTACGCGACGTCCGCACCGCTATCGCTCCTTATGTTGGAGAAGACGGAATATCACTTCTACGCGGCACTCTCTCACGCGTCACTTTGCCAATCCGCAGACTCCGACCCGTCCGACAGGCACAGGGTGGCGCTCGCGACCCACGAGCGGGAGCTTCGGGGCTGGGCAGCGAACTCCCCGCAGAATTTCGAAGGCCGTGCAGCGCTGGTCGGCGCCGAGATTGCCCGGATCGAGGGGCGCCCGCTCGAGGCCATGGACCTGTACGAGTGCGCCATCGCGTCGGCACGGGCAAACGGCTTTATCAACGACGAAGCCATCGCCAACGAGTTGACTGCACGCTTTTATGCGGCGCGTGGCTACGCGACGATTGCGGCCACTTACTTGCGGGAAGCGCGCTCCTGTTATCTACGCTGGGGAGCCGATGGCAAAGTCAGGCAACTCGAGGCGCTTTATCCCTCATTGCGAGAGTTCGAACCGGCGCGTACCGCCGTTGCGACTATTGCAGCCTCGGTCGAGCAGCTGGACTTCGCGACCGTGGTCAAGGTGTCGCAAGCCGTCTCCAGTGAGATGGAGTTGGAGAAACTTATCGACGCGCTGATGCATCTCGCGATCGAGCACGCAGGTGCCGAAAGGGGCCTCTTGCTGCTATCGCACGGGGATGACTTGCGACACGTGGCGGTAGCAACGACCGGCCAGGACGGCATCATCGTTCGTCAGGGAGACGAACTGGCAGCGGCGTTTCCAGGATCCATCGTCCGCTACGTCATGCGATCGCGGGAAAACGTGATCGTCGACGACGCCTCGGCTCACCCGGCCTATTCCTCAGATCCTTACGTCCAAGAACAACACGCAAGGTCCATCCTATGCATGCCGCTTGTCAATGAAGCCAAAGTTGGTGGGGTTCTTTACCTTGAGAACGATCTAACGTCACACGCCTTTACGCCCGATCGCGTCACCGTGCTGAAGGTCCTTGCCTCGCAAGCGGCAATCTCGATCGAGAATTCCCGATTGTACCGCGCTCTCGCGGAACGCGAGGCGATCATCAGGCGCCGCGAGGAGGCCACTCGGGTTGCTCTGGAAACTGTCGCGGAGGGCGGCCCGCTAAAAGGAACGCTGGAATTGCTCTGTCACACGATGGAGCAGGAGTCAGTCGACAGTGTCATTGCATGCATCCATCCGGTAAACGAGGACGCGACGATGTTTCGCGACACCGCAGCGCCGAGTCTTGACGAGAATTATCGCAAGGCCATCGATGGATTGCCCGTGTCATCGATGATAGGGCCGTGCTGCTACGCAGTGGCCACGCGACAAGCCGTCGTCGTACCCAACCTGGCGGCCGATCCGAAGTGGGTTAAATTCCAGGATTACGCAAGGCCATTCGGCATTCGATCCTGCGAGTCCACGCCGATCTTTTCCAACGAGGGCAAGGTACTCGGAACGTTTGCGCTCTTCTACCTTGATGTTCGCGACTCGAGTCCACGCGACAAGCGGATAGTGGAATTGTTCACCAGTGCCGCGGCAGTTGCAATCGAGCGAAGTCGCGCGGAAGCGGCGTTGCGCGAGCTCAACGAAACGCTCGAACAACGCGTACAAGCCGAGACGCGGGAGCGGCTGCAAATATGGAACGTATCTCAGGACTTGCTGGCGATTGCTGCGGTGGATGGAACACTTTTTAGTATCAATCCGGCTTGGACTGCTACGCTAGGCTGGCCAGTAGAGGATTTGCTTGGCAAATCGTCCGAATGGCTCCTCCACCCGGCCGATCGAGAAAAAACCCGCGCTGCGCTTGGTCAGCTTGCCAAAGGCCACAAGCACTTCGAAAACCGCCTGCGTGGAAAGAGCGGCTCCTATCATTGGATGTCGTGGACAGTGACGGTGGATAGCGGACGAACTTATGGGGTGGCACGCGATATTACCGAGCAAAAGCGGGCGGAAGAGGCGCTGGCGGCAAGCGAGCGTAGTCTCAGGCTCATTATCGACACGATTCCGGCACTGGCCTGGTCGGCACGGCCGGACGGTTCGGCCGAGTTCTTCAATCAGCAATATCTCAACTACATTGGGTCCCCGGCGGAGCAGCTTCTGGATTGGGGTTGGACGGCCGCAGTTCATCCGGATGACCTGAATGGGCTGGCTGTCACATGGAAAACCCTGTTGGCCTCGGGAATGCCGGGAGAGGCCGAAGTGCGACTGCGCCGCCATGATGGGGAATATCGATGGTTTTTGTTCCGCACCATGCCCTTGCGCGACGACGATGGAAACATCGTCAAATGGTACGGCTTCAACACCGACATCGAGGATCGCACGCAAGCGCTGGCGCGATTGCAGCAGATGCAATCGGATTTCGCCCGCATGAACCGCGTGGGCATCATGGGAGAACTGGCGGCGTCGCTATCTCACGAAATCACGCAGCCGATCGCCAGTGCACGCAACAACGCCCGCGCGGCGCTCAATTTCATGGACAAGCAACCGCCGGATCTGAGCGAGGTCAGGGAGGCGCTGGGCGGCGTTGTGGGCGACACCGACCGGGCCGGAGACATTGTTGGTCGAATCCGCGATCAGGTAAGGAAAGCACCGCCGCGAAAGGACTATGTTGACCTCAATACCGCCATAAGCGAGGTAATCGCATTGGCGCGGAGCTCAATCGTCAGCAGCGGTGTCCAGGTTCGGACCCGCTTTGCGGATGGATTGCCCCCGGTTCATGCCGATCGCGTTCAAATTCAACAAGTCATGCTGAACCTGATCCTGAACGCGGCCGAGGCAATGGGTTCGATGAAGGAAGGTGCACGCGAGTTGTCGATCAGTACCGAGCAAGACCGCACAGGCGCCCTCGTTGCGGTTCGTGATTCCGGGCCGGGCATCCAACCGGCTCAACTGGAGCGCGTTTTCGACGCGTTTTACACGACCAAGTCCCTTGGAACGGGGATGGGGCTGTCGATCTGCCGATCGATCGTAGTCGCCCATGGGGGCCGGCTTTGGGCAGAGGAAAACGAACCGCACGGCGCCGTGTTCAAGTTCACCGTCCCCGGCCACGAAGCGGGATCATAAGCTCATGCTTGTTCAGCCCGCGTGAGAGCCGCGCGAAGGCACTCCGTCAGTTTCTGTTCATCAACCGGCTTGCGAAGGTAGCAGAGAACTCCATCATTCGCGGCACGGATCTGGTCAGCGTCATCGGGGTAGGCCGTTACGAGGATCGTTGGTATGGTGCTCTCTTGTTCGACGAGGTGCCGGAAGAGTTCAATCCCGGTCATCTCGGGCATGTTGATGTCGGCGATCAGGCACCCCGTTTCGGCGAGATAGGGAGATGCCAGCAACTCGGCCGGCGACGCAAAAGCTTCTGCGAAATAGCCAAGCGATTTGATGAGTCTTCGCATGGATTCGCGAAAGTACCGATCGTCGTCGACCACCGAAACCAATTGCTTTTTGGTCATGCTGCCTCCGACAGCGCGCTCGAGCCAGTCGTGCCGGCAGACAATGCCTAGCTCCTCACGTTCTAGTTTGATTTGTACGAGGAATGCCATTGGCGCGCTGGCGCCTTGCCATAAATCTTGGTTTAGGTGACGTGCGCAAGAATTGGGGTGTTCAGGCTCACGGACAGCCACTAAAATAGCCGTATGGCGAAGCAGCCGAACCGAGCCTATTTCAGTGATCTCTTAATTCCGAGCAACAGCGATGTCTGACGCAAATTCCCGCGTCTTGGTCATCGACGACGACCCGGACCTACGTGCCTCGGTCGGTCGTCTGTTGCGTTCGGTCGGCATCGATTTTCAGCTCTTTGCGTCTATTTCCGATTTCCTCGGAGCCGAACTGCCCGATGTCCCCATCTGCTTGGTGCTGGATATCAGAATGCCGGGACAAAGCGGTCTCGATCTGCAACAGGAACTTGGTCGGGCAAAAAGGGACCTGCCGATCATCTTCATCACTGGGCATGGCGACATTCCGATGTCCGTCCAGGCGATGAAAAGGGGGGCCATTGAATTCCTGACCAAGCCATTCCGCGATCAGGACCTCCTCGACGCCATTCAAGTTGGCTTGTCACGCGATCGGGCGCGACGCGAAAGTGATCAAGCCCTGGCGGACCTGAAGAAGCGTTTCGCATCGCTGAGCCCGAGAGAACGCGAAATCTTGATCCAGGTGGCGCGCGGCCGTCTCAGCAAACAAATCGCGTACAATATCGGCATCGCGGAAGCCACCGTCAAAGTGCATCGCAGCAGAGCGATGCAGAAGATGAAGGCGGGTTCGCTTCCGGAGCTCGGGCAGATGGCCGACAAACTCAAGCTGATAGTCGACGAGCCGCTACGCTCCTAGGGCAATTCCAGGAAAAGGGCGCTGCAGTTTCCGTCCGGGATTGCGTAAAAACAAAGAGCTAGAGCGGGTCGGTCTCCATCAAACGCTGAACCGCTCCAAGTCGCAAAACCATCCACTTCGGGCGACACAATGGTCGCGCCGGCGGACCAGCGGTCTCCCAGGGCAACAATCTGGTGTGTGGCAGCAGCCGGGTTCGGTGACATCGTCGCGCGTCGCGCGTATAAACTTTGGCTTACGAGTCTCAACCACTTTGTCATCACCCGCTACCCGCGTGCAATAGCTGACACTCCCTCCAGACGGTCAATATCCTTACCTGTAAACCAGCTTTTAAACTCAACTTTCGAAGGACAAGTGAGGTTGCCATGCGCTCATCAAGCCTTCGCGAATTCGACGACTGCGACACCTGTCCAAGGGCCTCACGCATGAGGCCGGAGGAGGTTGTCGAAGAGTGGACCAGCGTTCGAAATTGCATCGGACACCGAGCCTGCCGTCCATATCTAAGCAAGGCGGGAAACCCGGGCACGTGAATGCAATGATGCTGTGTTCGATTCACCGACAGAACAACTCAAAGTGTTTAATCAAGCTATTTTGTACGTTTGCGATGCGCTGACGCATCGTGCATTCGAAGGGATGCGAAAGAATGGCCACGGGGGACATCAATCTCGGCCGCGTTTTTGACGCGCTATCAATCATGGTATGGATGGCCTTACCCGACGGGCAGATCGATTTTGTCAATCGATGCTGGTCGGAATTCATCGGCCTCGGCCTGGAAGATATCCGTGCATCGAAATGGCAAGCTTTCGTTCACCCGGAAGATCTTGAGCGGCTGCTTGAAAGATGGCGATTGATCGTGGCATCCGGCACGGCGGGGGAGATGGAGGCGCGTGTTGGTCGCTTCGACGGGCAGTATCATTGGATCAACTTCCAATGCAATCCAATCCGCGGCACGGCCGGAGACATTCTCAAATGGTGTGGAGTGGCCACAGACGTCGAGGATGCACGGCGCGCCGAGGAAAAGCTGCGGCGGCGTAGGCTTGATCTCCAGACAATCATCGACAGCATTCCAATTCCAGTCGCGGTAACGACACCTTCGGGCGAGGTCGAGGGACTCAATCAACTTACACTCGACTATTTCGGTAGAACGCTCGATGAACTCAAAGGTTGGAAGAGCTCGGACGTTGTGCACCCGGACGACCTGGAGCGGACGGTGGCCGCACAGTTGGAAGCGCATCGGACGAGCACTCCCTACAATGTCGAGAGCCGCCATCGTCGTGCCGACAATGTTTACCGCTGGTACAACGTTCTGGGGCTGCCTCTTCGGGATTCGCAAGGCGAGATCGTCCGCTGGCTTCACCTTTTGATCGACATCGATGATCGAAGACGAGCCGAGGATGCGCTACGTGAAAGCGAGCGGAATTCGAAGCTGATCGTCAACACCATCTCAGCAGGATTTTGCGTCTTGTCGCCAACCGGCGAAGTCGAGGCACTGAACGATCAATTGCTCGAATACTTCGGCAAATCGAAAAAGAAATTGAAGCATTGGCAAAACGCCGACGTGGTTCATCCTGATGACCGTCAGCGCATCACTCAAACGATCGAGCACTCGTTCGCGACAGGTGACCCATTCGATACGGAACAAAGACTTCGCGGAAAGGATGGCGTCTACCGTTGGTTTCGAGTTCGCGGTTTGCCTATCCGGGATACGGACAACCGGATCGTCCGGTGGTACGTCCTGCACATCGACATCGACGAAAAGAAACGGGCCGAGCAGGCTGTCGCAACCAGCGAACGCAATCTGAAAGCCATAGTCGACACCATTCCAGTGTTGGCCTGGTCCGCGCGCCCGGATGGATCCGCCGAGTTTTTCAACCAGCACTATCTCGATTATATCGGTCTATCCGACGAGCAGGCTCAGGGCTGGGGCTGGGCGGCCACGGTTCATCCAGATGATATGCCCGGGCTGGCCGGCACCTGGCAGGCCATATTGGCAGCGGGCGCCCCGGGCGAAGCAGAAGCGCGCCTTCGCCGCCACGATGGTGAGTATCGACTGTTCCTGTTCCGGGCTAATCCGCTGCGCGACGAGCACGGCACTGTCGTCAAATGGCATGGCGTCAATATTGACATCGAAGATCGCCGGCGCAGCGAAGAAAGTTTCCGTACCATCGTCGAAACCACGCCCGAATGCGTCAAAGTGGTCGCGCGTGATGGGACCGTGCTAAGGACCAATCAGGCTGGCGCGATAATGGCGGGCGTGCCCTCGCCTGACGTCGTGGTCGGACACAACTTCTTCGATTTCGTGGTTCCCGAGCATCGCGATCAATATCGTCTATTTCACGAGCGTGTCTGCGACGGACAGAAGGGCTTTCTGGAGTTTGACCTCGTCAGTCTGCAAGGCGTCCTCCGGCACGTCGAAACCCATGCTGCTCCCATGCTTGGCAGCGATGGCTCGGTCATGCAACTTGGAGTCACGCGCGACATTACCGAGCGGAAAAAGGCCGAGGAGAGATTGCGACGCAGTCAGGCCTTTTTGGCCGAAGGTCAGCAACTGGCTCGCATGGGAAATTTTTCGTGGTGCATCTCTGCAGGCGAGATCGTATGGTCGGAGCAACTTTACCGCATCTTTGCGTTCGATTCAAAAGACCCTGTGACGATGGAGCTAGTCGCATCGCGGCTCCATCCTGAGGATTTGCCACTCATGGCTGATTTTCTGGAACGTGCGCAATATGGCGCGCATGACTTGGATTATCAGCTTCGCATTTTGATGCCCGACCGCTCAGTCAAGTACCTGCATTTGATTGCGCATCTGGCACGGGATCATCCCGGTCGCCTGGAATACACCGGGGCCGTTATGGACATCACTCAGCGCCGGCTGGCAGAAGAAGCGCTCAGCAAGGCTCAATCGGAACTTGCCCACGTCACCAGGGTTACAAGTCTGGGAGTTTTGACAGCGTCGATCGCCCACGAGATCAATCAGCCACTCTCGGGTATTGTAACGAATGCCAGCACCTGCCTTCGCATGCTGTCTGCCGCCCCCCCAAACATAGCAATGGCGCAGGAGACCGCACGACGCACCATGCGCGATGGGAACCGCGCCGCTGAAATGATCGCACGATTGCGTTCGCTGTTTAGCAAGAAAACTGTCGAAATCGAACCGGTAGATCTCAACGAGGTGGCGCGCGAGGTGATCGCTTTGGCCAAAAACGACCTTCAGCGAGACAAGGTGGTTGTGCATACCGAACTTGCGAATGGCATCAGGCCTGTTGGCGGTGACCGTGTGCAGCTTCAGCAGGTGATCATGAACCTGCTGCGTAACGCATCCGATGCAATGGCCAGCGTCGTCGACCGCCCAAGACGCCTGCTTGTTCGAACGGAGCCGGCCGACAATGATCAGGTGAAGTTGATGGTGCAGGACGCGGGTGTTGGATTCGGGCCGGAGGGAACGACACGCCTGTTCGAGACTTTCTACACCACCAAAAGCGACGGCATGGGGATCGGCTTATCCATAAGTCGCTCGATCGTGGAAAGCCTCGGCGGGCGGCTATGGGCCGAAGCGAACGCCGGCCCGGGAGCCACATTCTCGTTCTCTATCCCGGAATATTCCGGGGACGGGGTGCAGGACAACTTTGCCATCCTCCCCTCCGTCCGCAATGGGCGAGGTTCAATGGAACTTCGTGCCAGTCATCATTGACGCCAAATCGGCACAATGTGGCTGGGTGCCTACGATGTGGATTGCGGTTCGGCTGCAGGACCCTTGGGTCGGCGGCGGTCGGCTATGTAGCCTCCATCCCACCAAGAGGTGACAAAGCCCGCATACGCGTCGGCGGCGTCCTCCCAAATGAAATGTCCTGCCTCAATGATCGCAAGATCACTGTTGGGCAGGCGTTCAACCAGGAACTCTGCATTGGCCAACGGAACAACCTGATCGTGACGGCCAGCAATCACGCGCACCGGAGTTGGTATCTGCCGCAGCAAGTCACGGAGTATCGGGAGGTCGCGAGGGTACGCCCGGACGTACTGCATCGATTCGGCAAAGCGGGTGCCTGCGTATGAAGCCAGGTAGTCCTCGAATGCAGCTTGCGAGAGTGTGTATCGTTCGAGCGTACTCGTGGCGGCGCGCACGATATCGCGGCCATCGATGCGACGATATGGATCCAGGGAAGGCGCCTCAACCCAGTCCTTCAGCACCCCGCCAAGTTGCAGGGGAACGGCAGTGCCGCCTGTCCCGACGATGATACTGCGGAATCTCTCAGGCGTGCGGGCGGCCGCGAAAAGCACCGCGGGAGTGCCAACGTCGGGTCCAACGACATGTGGTTGCTCCAGTCCCAATTCATCCGCCAGTCTTATGACGAATTCGCCCATCGCCGACGGTGACATCAGCGAGTCCCGTCGTTCCGACTGGCCAAACCCCGGCAAGTCGACCGCGATGAGATGTGCGTGCTCGGCAAGCCGCGACCATATCGCTTCGAAAGCGTATATGCTTTCGGGCCAGGGGCTGAGCAGGAGCGCTTGCACCTTGCCACGCTCTTTCGAGCTCTCGGCGATGCGGATGGACAACCCATCGATCGAATGAAACAGGGGCTGGATGGAAAGATGCGAAGCTTGCATGAGCTCATTCCTTCAAAATGAAGTCTCTCTTTTCAAAATCGCGACGCAGCATTTCAAATGAGCTGAAAACACGCAATTGCACAAAGGTATGCGCGACACCTTTGTATCGATTTCAGGAAAAAGGCGGAGGACACCGATGCCGAAGCACGGCTTTTGGTTGCGAGAGCCCCGGTTTGGAGACGGCGCGAAAGCGCCCCCTCAATGGTGAAAACTGAGCACAAGACACGTTCAGAGGTTGAACAAATGTCTGATCCTGGCGGTCAGATGCGGAACGGATTTCAGGGCCGCGCCGCCATGGCGTTGATCGAATTTGGACAGCTCGACAGCCGTTTTCTTCGACAGAAGGGCGCCGAGCTCGTCGGCGATGGCCGGTCGGTCCCGTATCAGCGGCGCCAGCCCCTCCTGGGTAATTTCGTACACGACGACGGCGGTGAGCGCGGTGATGGACCCGAACTCGCCCGCACCAGTCAGCAGACCACCCTCTCCGAAGAAGTCGCCCGGCGCTAGCCTCGTGAGTTCGGTCGTTTCGCCCGCCGGGTCGTCGCTCCGTCGTGTGACAATTGCGACACCGCTGCGCATGATCATCAGCGACTGCGACACGTTTTTCTGTTCGATCAGCACGTCGCCCTTGCGAAAGGTGCGACGCGTCATGGTCGAAGCGAGGGTCTCCTTCTCTTCCTCGGTCAGGTGGGCAAACAGCGGAACCACATCCAGCAATCGCAACTGCGTGGTACGCAAACCGGCTGGCACCGCGCCCGTGGCCGACGCGGCGGCTGTAACACCGCCATTCGCGGGCTGGGCAAGAACCAGTCCTGCAGCCTTGGCATGGCGGTAGATCAGATCGAATACTTCTGTTCTCGCCGTGCCCACGGCCGACACGTCGGCAACTCTGGACGTCACCTCCAACTCGACCGCATTCGCATCGAGAGCTGTCACGTGGATGCTGGGTTCGGGAAGCGTCAGGATTGAATTGCTGCTCAGCAGGACTGAACGCATCACCTCGACCATGGCCGATGGCGCGGTCGACGGTCGGAAGCGTACGCTAAGCGTCATGCCGTGGCTGGGCTCGGGACTGCTGAGATTGGTGAGCCTCGCTTTGGCGAGATCGCTATTGGGAACGATGACGAGATCATTGGCGCTGGTCAGCAGATGCGTTGCTCTCCAGTTTGTCTCGACAACCTTGCCTTCGACCGCATCGCCGAGGGCGAGCCAGTCACCGACCCTATAGGGCCTGTCAAGACTAAGCGCGATCCCGGAAAACACGTCACTCAAGGTGCTTTGCAGGGCAAGCCCAAGGATCAGCGCCACGATGCCGGACGTGGCAATCAACGTACCGACCGGCGCATTGAAAACATACGTCACGATGGACAGCACGGCGCCGATGTAGATCACGCCAACAATGAGATCCTGCAGGAATCGGCCTTCGCGGGCTCGCCCCTCGAAAATCAGAAAAACACGGACGACGCTGATCAGCGCCCATGCAGCGCTGGTCCACCATGTGATCTTGGCGAGCCCAAGGAAAAAACGCTGGAAGCTGGACGCGCCCGGCGGCTCCGGCGCGTACGGTACGATGTCGTGGGACATCAGAAGGATGGTGAGAACAGCCAACAACGCCAATTGGCCGATGAGGTGGAACCGGCGATTGCGAAGCATCACCCGTGTGGTGACGGCACCGATGACGGCAAGCGCTCCCGTCCTCACGATAGGGTCGGCGACCACCTGGGTGATGTCACCATAACTCGGCATTGGCTCCGGACTCCGTGCGCGGCTACTATTGCCTGAGAAGGTGCGACCACCGCCGCCGGTCATCTGGCGGCAGTTGAACGCCGGCAGAGACTCTAGGTGAACGAAAAGTCGCTCAGATCGGCGGCGATCATAGGCAGGTCGCGTACCAAGACGTCTTTCAAAAGGTCATTCATGGCTTGCAGCCGGGGATCCCGTTTGTTCGCGTCCGGCGCGTGAACCGTATTGGTGAGCTCGCGCGTATCGTCGCGGATTTTCTTGACCCGCAGTCATGGTGAGCGGGCAGAATGTCGTAGCGCTTCGGTCTCGCCTCTGGCCGAGTTCTCGACCACGACTTCACTGATTTGTACGATCGGCGTCCGATCGGTGAAATTGCGGATGTCGCCCGAGATCTCCTGGGCGTGCGGGCCATACGCGGACTGGTACGCCTGCACTGAATCGCAGAGCAGGTGACACGTTGCGACATACGTAGCCGGGATCTCTGCCATCCCGTCCGCCAGCTTCCTGTCGATCGCGTAATATTTCAAGGCCGGCCCCATCCTGCTCTTGATGAGCGGCAGGTGTTTGTCGCGATAATAGTCGTGATCGAACCGCGTCCCGAGGCTGGCGGGGTACATGACACTGACTTTGATCATCGCTTCTCTCCGTGGGTAATCATTCGGGCACTTGCACGTGGGGCGCTTTCGCCTGGGTCGCCACGGTTGTGACTTTGGCTTTTGACACGATGGCATGCGCCTGCTGGAGCGCATGGCGTGTCGGCCGGTTCGCGATATTGGCGCGCGCGAGTTCGAGCGCCCGTTTCAGGTTGTTTCCGCTGCCGGCGTAGAACTCCGCGGCATGGTCCGCGAATGCGAGCAAATGTGTCTCAAGAAGCTTTTCGAAGCCAAATCGTGCAGCCTCGAGCTGTGTCTCGGCCTCCTCGAATCTCTCTTGCGCGATCAAAACGTCGGCAAGACGCCACCGCACCTCCGGATCGCTGCTCGAGAGCACTGGCAGGAGTAGCGCCTCCACCTTACCAGTCCGGCCTTGACTGGCATGTATTTCCGCAAGGTGCACGCGGGCCCTCACATAGACCGGCACGTAAGCGATGGCGCGCCGATACCAGCGCGCGGCCAGATTGAGGTCCGGTACCGGATTGAGTTCACCCCACAACATGCCAAGCTGAAAGCAGACCCAGGCCGGCGGGAAAGGCGACGTGCCGGCATATGCATCAAATGCTTGCCGATACACCGCCTCCGCTTCGGTAAAGCGCTCCAGATCGGCAAGCACGGCACCGAGAGGCACGAGATCCTCCAGTCGCGCGCCTGCTCTTGCAATGCGGCGCCGGGCGTCAAGCACGCGGTCAAGCTCCATGCCACGGGCCTGGTCGATCGCCAACGCCTGGCGGTCTGCTGCCTCGCGCGGCGCGCCCAGCACGGTGGCGCGCGCCAAGTGCATCGTTGCGTCCGCGAAGCGATGCCCTGTCGAGGCTACCTCGGCCTGAACGAGTGCCGCCCGAAAGGATTCTTCCGCATCTGAAAGTCGCGCGGCGAGTGCTTCCAGGCGGTCGAGCGCTTCCACATCCCCAGCGAACTGGATCCTCAGCCTCTCCATATCCACGATGGCTTCGGCAATATCTGGAAGCGTCGGGTCTTGCCGGAAGCGCATCCATGCATGGCGGCGCGCACTTTCCAGGTTGATGGCCGCAATTTCCCCGTCGGTGGCCTGCGGCCAGGACGCTGTCGATGAAGCCGCCGCGCTCATGGCAAAATCAGGAGAGCGATGGCCGCGAACGAAATGGCGGCGCCGGTGACCTGTGCCAGTTGACGGCCCGTGGCCGGACCGGTCCTGCCAATCGCGATACCCAAACCAACGCCGGTCGCATGAAGCAGCACGGTGGCGCAAACGAAGCCGAGCCCGTAGGTCAGCCCCGACATGCTTTCCGGCATTTCTGTGCCATGAGCGTGACCATGAAAGATTGCGAAAAATCCAACAAGGAATGTGGCAACCAGCGTCGGCACGCTAAGCTGAAACGCGACGGCCAGACCCAGCACGATAACCGACATGGCGATGCCGATTTCCGCGAACGGTAGTTTGACGCCGGCCATGCCAGCGACGCCCGCTAGCGCCAAGACGGAAACAAACGTCAAAGGCACCAACCACCGCGCCCGGCCTCCCATATGAGCGGCGAACAAACCGACCGCGATCATTGCCAGAATATGGTCCATCCCGCTGAATGGATGTGTCCAGCCGGACGCAAAGCCGTGCGTGAGGCCAACAACGCCGGGATGAGCCGACGCAGCGACGGGCACGAAGACGATTGCGGCGGCGCAAGCCCCCAGGATAGCGCGGTTCATTGCCGTTCGGCCTCCAGTTCGGTTCAGTTCAATGATTGGGGTCATGTCGCACCTCCAAGCGGGATTTCAGGCTTCCCAGACCGGTTTTGAGCAGCGTCGCCACCCTGGCTCTCACGACGATATCGGGTTGATTGTCGGCCTGGTACTGCACGCTCCATTCGGCGACGCAACCGTCGCCCCTCGGCGTGACCTTTATCGTGCCGGTGTAATGGCAAGCGGGAATCCCGGCCACCAAGGTGTAGCGATAGAGCCGTTTCGCGTTGTCGACCTCCTCAAGCCGTTCGACGACTTCCCCGCCATCGCGCGTCTCGATCCTTCGGAGTTGACCAGTACCGGCGCCGGTCAGGCGAACCTGGGCGACCAACGGATGCCAGTCGAGGTTGAACTGTCCGATGACCGACCACACCGCGTCGGCGGCCGCCGCAAGCTCGACGCAATCATCGACGCTTTGCAGGTCTGTGTTGGGCATCGCGAAATACGGAAACACCTTCATGCCGGGCTTCGTCGCTTGGGTCGCCCCACCCTGGAGAAACTTCCGATCGTGGTTGACGAGCCAGGTGAGCAGGATGTCGATCACGTTCGCATCGATCGTGCGGCCACCGCCGGTCTGATAAGGTCGGCCGTAAAGCGTGCTCTTCTCGATTTCGAGATGGCTTTCGTCAGTGATCGGCTTCGCCACATCGAACAGCAGAAAATCGTCGAGGAAGATGTTGGCGTTGGCGGAGAGCGCTTCCGGCGTCCAATCGGCTTTGCCGTCACGCATGTCCCAGTCGGCGAAGCTGTCCTTCAGGCGCTGAAGGAAAAGCGGTTGCAGCTCTTTCGAAATCTCGAATGGCTTCTGCTGATTCCACAGGTCGCGGATGTCCTCCGCGCCCCGCAACCCGGGATTGGTGAGGCGAATATTCGTCTGCTCTGGCTTTCCGACCCAATCGATGCGGGCAACCGGATGTGAGACGTTGCCTGCCGGCGAGCGGGCGGGGACAGTCTCGGCGATCGCCCCGAACAATGAGCCGGCAGCGGGATTGAGTAGGCGATGTGTGTCGAACTCGACGACCACGCAGAGCACGTTGTCGTGCTGGAGCAGATTTGGAACCCTCCTGAGATCGGAGGCGATTACCGCGAGATAAAAGGGGTCGGAGCGCAGCCCGGCGAACACGCGCACATCGCCTTCCGGAGTCGATGCGCCCTTTTCGTTGTTCACAATGAGCGACAGTTCGCGACCGTCCGGCAAAGTGCACGTGCCGCGCTGGATGACATTTCCCGCGGCATCGCGCTCCAGCACCTCGAACCTGAAGCTGAAGCGAATTTCCTCGTGCGCAGGTTGAAACTTCGCCGCCTCGCCAACGCCGGCAACGGTCACGCGGCGAACTGCAATCGCGTGATCGATGACGTTCGAGAAGATCGCACTTTCGCCGGCGGAAGGGAAAACGCACATCGCAAGCACGGTGCGCACCGGGTTCTCCGGACTGATGAAGGCGAAGAGGTCGGTGACGTCGGCTGGGGGATCGCCGATCGAGCGCGGACCGTCAACATGATCTGACATCATCAACCTCCATTCATCGGCTCGGTCGCCACGACTTCAAGCCGACTCCAGCGGATGCGCCGGTTCATGCTGCTTGAACTCAGCGGCATGGAGATTGACGAAGTCGCGCATGCTCGTGGGTGCTTCGCCGGTGAGTTTGCGCAGGGTGTCCGTCATGCGGTCGTAACGCCCCTGCTTGGTCAGCTCAGTCATGGCTGAGAGATGCCTGATGACGAATTCAGGAAACCGCATCTGACGAAGGTTTTCGCTCCACCCTGGGAGTGGGACGTCGTGATATCGGATCGGCCGGCCGAGCGCCTCGGAGAAGAGACGCGCGTAGTGGTCCAGATCGGCCGATTCCGGCCCGGTCAAATCGTAGATCTGCCCGATATGCGGGGTGGGATCGTCGAGGATCACCGCCACCGCGCGCGCCACGTCCACCGCGGAGATCGGAGAGGTCTTGCCGCTGCCGAACGGCAGAGCCAACGCATCGGAGGCCCGCACACCGGCGGCGGCGAGTTGAAGAAAGAAGCCCTCAAGAAAGACTGTCGGCCGCATGGTGACAACCGGCAGTCCCGACCACGACAGAGCCTGCTCCGACAGCCAGTGCAGCTTGTGCTGCGGACTGTCGGTAGTCTCGCTAATGCTCATCTGGGAGACCGTCATCTGCGACATGTTCACGAACACCTCGACGCCGTAATGGCGCGCCACCGCGGCGGTGTTGAGTGTGGCTTCCAGGTAGGCCGCCGAGGTAGACATTCCAAAATAGATGCGCCGGCAGCCTTGGATGGCGCGATGCATCGAGGCAAGGTCCGTCAGGTCGCCCACAACGACCTCCGCGCCGATTCGTCGTAAGGCCTCGGCGCGCTCGTCCTCACGCCGAACCATGGCGCGCACCTTGTACCCCCTCGCGAGCAGAAATCCCGTGAGGTTGCGCCCGATGCCACCCACAGCGCCGGCTGCTCCGGTCACGAGAATCGGGTTGTTATGTCTATGTTTGGTCGTCATGTCGCTGGCCTTTGGATACATTCAAAAGACGAACTGGTGGGATCTCCGCGCCTGGGTCGAGTCACTTGCGATCCGCCGAAGCTCTAGTTCGAATATTCCCAGAAATCGTCTGGAATAGAGCTTCCCATGGCAGCCCGCATGGCATCCCGAAAAAGTTTCGCTGCGGGCATTGGACGAAAAGCTATTGCGCGATCGACGATGAGCCCCTCGTCGTTTTCTTCGATAATATCGAAGCTTTCCAGCTCGTGGCCCTGAATTTTTCCCTTCCATCTCAGCAGGGTTCTTCGGTCGTCCAGCTTCCACTCGCCCGTATAGGCACCTTCTCGTAGCGTGGTCGAGGTCGCGAAGATCTTTGCAACGACAGCACGACCCTCGATGGCCCGAATTAATACTGGGCTGTGAAAAACAACATTTGCAGCGAGAATTGTCTCGTAGTCAGCCACGGTGGCGTGGCCTGACTCCCGAAGTTTTCGAATTGTATGCATGGCGGATGATCCTTTCGATGGGTAACGATCCCACGGTTGCTTCTTGGTGATGTTGGCGGGTCAAGCCGGCATCACCCGTCTTAAAAAGCCCCGTCAGGAGACAACAACATGGTTGGACATCTTACCGTCCCTTCAAGCCGCAACGCGGATCAGCTTTTTGTTCACAAATTCGCCGATGCCCAGATGCGATAGCTCGCGGCCATACCCGGAGTTCTTCACGCCCCCGAACGGGAGGTCAGCTGCGGTGCCGGTCACCTCGTTGATGAAAACCATTCCGGACTCGATCTGGCGCGCAACGCGTTTTGCGCGTTCGATGTCTTTGGCAATCACCGTCGCACCGAGGCCGAAGGGTGAATCATTGGCCAGTTGCACGGCCTCTTCGTCACTCTTGACGCGAAAGACCATGGCGACCGGGGCGAAGAACTCCTGTCGATAGGCGGGATTGTCCGGCTTTACGTCGACGAGGATAGTAGGGGCGAGGAAGAACCCGCGCTGATCGAGCTTCTTTCCGCCCAGCAACACCTTGGCGCCCCTTATAACTGCAGTGTCGATCTGGTTCAGGACGCTGTTGAGCGCTCCGTCCGTACAAAGGGGCGCCAGCGAGGTTTCAGGGTCCATGGGATCGCCAGGCTGCAGTTTCTCAAACCCGGCCTTGAATCCGTCAAGGAACGCGTCGGCCATGCTTTCCGGAACGATGAAGCGCTTTGCCGCGATGCAGGTTTGACCGGCGTTTTTCATTCGACCGAACACGGCCAATTCCACGGCCGTGTCGAGGTCGGCATCATCAAGGACGATGAATGGGTCGCTGCCGCCGAGTTCCATCGTGCTCTTCTTCAATGCCTGGCCTGCTTCGGAAGCGACTGCCGACCCCGCCCTTTCACTGCCGGTCAGCGCAACGCCCCTGATCCGTCCATCTGCGATGATCTGTGCCGCTTGCTCGTTGGTCGCAAACACATTTGTCCAGGTTCCTTCCGGAGCGCCGGCGTCGAGAAAAAGCTTCTCGAACGCCAGCGCGCATTTCGGCACATTCGGAGCATGCTTGCAGATGATGGTGTTGCCGAGCATCAGGTTCGGCGCCGCTACGCGAACCAACTGATAGTAAGGGTAGTTCCAGGGCTCGATGCAGAAAAGCACGCCCAACGGCGCGTTCTCGATAAAGGCCTCCCCGTTTCTGACCGGGAGTTTCTCCGGAGCAAGGAACGCATCCGCGTTATCCGCAAAGTAGTCGAGGATGTCTGCACACAGCCCGACCTCGGACCGCGCTTCTCGGAACAACTTGCCCATCTCGAGAGTGCTGAGTTTGGCGTATCTCTCGACGTCGTCGCGCAGAATCGAGGCCGCCTTCTTGACGACAGCTTTGCGAGCCGCAAGCGGTCTCCGGCTCCAGTCGGTCGCGTATACCGTCTCCGCTTTGGCGATAATCGTTTCGATTTCGCCATCAGTGTGCAGCGGGAATGTTTGAACCAGATGCTCGGTGTAGGGATTAATCGTTTGATACAGCATGGAAGGCTACCTCTCCTTTGGGTTGCCGTTCTCAGCCACCCTGATTCCCGATCCACTTCAATGCGGACATGCTCGGCATGAAGAAATACTCGCCGCCCTTGAGCACGTTGAACGTTTGGATGCCGTGGACGCGCCGGCGGACGGGCGCCTTCGGGATCGTGAAGGTCGCGTCTTCCGGTTGAAGCCCGACGATCGGATCGCGCTCGTTGTTCGCGCCGATGAAATCGCCGTCGTTGATCCACTCCTTTTGCAGGAATTCGATCGTGTCCATCGCCTTGGCGCTCATGAACAGGAAGACGGCGCCGCGCGGCACGTGATCGTCTTCGTCGGACAGTTGGTTCGGGTCGTAGGGCCGTCCGTAGGTCGTGCCGCGCCGGATCAGGCGATGGATGTTGACGTCAGTCAGCCGCTGAAGCTGCGTGTCCCTCGGATTCATGCGCCGGATGTGGGAGCTAAAGGGTATCTGCTGGCCCCGGGAATCGCTCGCATAGTCGAAATCGTTGTTGCGTTGTGGATCGGCGCCGAGCGCTGGATTGTCCTTGTCAGGCGCCAGTGCCAGCGGCGCGCCGCTGCGCCAGCGGCCGACCAGCTTGGCGGCCAGCAATTCCCGCTCTTCCTCAGTGCTACCGTGCTCCCGCAGGAAGCGATTGAACGAGGCGACGAGCGAATGATACTTGCGATAGCCGACATAGGTTCCATTGCGACCAAGGATATCGGGTTGCGGCATCGGCAACGGGACGCCGGTCTCGCCGGGGTATCCCAGGATGAACTCCCCCGCCTTGATCGGGCGGCCCTGGCCCGGTAGCGGATCGACGCCGCTGCCCTCGACCGGCGGCTGGTCGATGCCGTCCTTATAACCCAGCGAATTGCGGTCATCCGGTTGGGCGCCGAAATCCTGCATCACCACGACGCTGACGCCCGAGAAGCCCTCGTACTGATCGCGTGCGACAGCAAGCGCGCGCTGGCGCATCTCCTCGGTATCGCTGAATGCACTGATCCCGATGTGGACCTGAGCGTTGCCGTACGGCGCATCCCAGTGTTTCGGATCGTTCAGATCCACATCGCCAAGTTCCTTGGCGCGGGCTGCCATCCCAACACGGAACGTTTCGGGAAAGCTCTGCAGGGAGTCTTGGGGGAGACCCAGTGCTTCCAGGCCCGCATAAGTGATCCCAACCCCGAGCCAGGCATTTGCGGCGATCCGCCAGCCGGCGGCAGAGTCGACGTAAGGTGTCAGCCGCCGAAGAAAGGCCCGGCCCGCCGCCGCATCATCGACCCGCAGCAGAATGTGCATGCCGAAATATGGCGCCGGCCTCTGCCTGAGCACAGTTGCCTGGATCTCATGCAGATCGAGCGTTGGAACGTGCGCCGGCAGGTTCTCGCCGACGGAGTCCTTGATGGACAACATGGACTTATTCCTTACGAGCCTGAGGAGTTGCGTTCCGCATGGACCCAAGCGAGTTCGCGGCTGCGGCTATCCGATTTCATCGAGGAATTCGTCGACGGCCTTGCCGAGCTTTTCGAGCCTTCTTGCCTCCGGGACGGTGAGGTTCGGCGAAGCGACATACCAGGCGTCAGCAGTAATCTGATTGCCAGCGATCCAGTCCTTGATCGCGGGATCATGCATCCCCTTTGGCGGATATCCCACCATATTGCTGAATAGGACGTCGAGCGCGTCGGGAATCTTGGTAGAGAAGTCGTCGATATAGGCGTCCCAGTCGCCGTCATACGTTGTGGCAAACAGCAGCCTCGTGTCGTTATCGAGGAATACGAAGCGCATGTCGTGCAAGGTACCCACCTTGTCCGCGCCCTGGAAATTGCCGCCCAAGACTTTGAGCAGAGCCCGGAGCCGCTTGGCGCCTCCCGGTGCAAAGGTGACAATCGACGTGAGTTCGGACACTTTGCCCTGACGCAGCCCGGTACGCCCTGCGCTCGCGGCTCTCTGCTGCCCATCAGCGGCCGCGGTGCTGAGTTCGGCGACCATCTTTTCAAGTCCGATGCGGCCCACCTCCGGCGCGTCGGCGTAAAGCCCGCGTACCTTGTCGATCAAGTCAGCGACCGTCTCGTGTTCCGACATCGTGCGTGCCTGTGCTTGCGCTGCCATTGTACTTCTCTCTTTGCGTTTCGGTGGTTCGTCCCCTCGCGATCGCCTAGCCGATCTTGTCCAGGAATTCGTCCACGGCCTTGCCGATGCGCTGGAGCCGCTGAATCTCGGCTACCGTCAGATCCGGATAGGCGACATACCAGCCCTCCGCCGTGATCTGGTGCTTGACGAGGTAGTCCTTCGCTCCCGGGCTGCGAATGCCGGGCCAGCCATCCCAAGCGGAGTCGATGATGTCGAGATAGTCGGGAATTTTCGCCACGAAGTCGTCGATATAGGTGTCCCAATCGCCATCGTAGGCCGTGGCGAAAAGCAGTCTCGTGTCGTTATCGAAGAACACGAAGCGCATGGTGTGAAGCGTGCCGACCTTGTCGGCGCCTTGCGAAAGGTTGCCACCCAATAGCCTCAGGAACGCGCGCAAACGCTGCGCGCCACCTTGTGCGAGCGGGACGATGATCGTCAGCTCAGAGATCTTGCCGAGGCGCGCGCCGACACGACCGGCGCTTTCTATCGGCGGCGGCGGATCCGAAGCTTGGGACTTCAGCACTTGAACTGCGTTCTCCAGTGCCTTCTTGCCGATCTCCGGTGCATCAGCGAACAGTTCCCGGAACTGCTGGATCTTCTTCTCGACCGTCGAGTCCTGTTCTGGTTTAAGTGCGGTGGCGGTGGCCATTTGAATCTCCCGGTTGTCAGCCTTGGCCTCTAATTGGCCCCGAAAGTGCCGCAGGGACCAGTAAAGCCATGCAAATCGCGCCAAATTCTTGCTAAGGTTACGCTGGATCGGGGTGCGTCGGATCAGATACGCTTCGTCTTGAGGGATCCCGGATCAGAGCCTGCACTGGCGTGGCGCGCCGCTGATGAAAGTGCTCCGGCCATATTGGAAATGGTCACGGGGAGCCGCAGGCCCAGCTGCCGCCAGGCAGTCGACGGGTGCTGGTCTCAGCGACGCCCAATTGGCTCGCCGTGGAGACTGCCGGGATCACATGTCGGCATTTGCGCCAGCGCAGGCCAAATTCACGCGAGATAGCCGGAAACGCCGTCCCACAACAATTTCAACGCCGTCACGACCAGCAATCCGTAGCAGGCCCTGTAAAGCTGACGTTGGTCCAACCTTCCGTGCATCCGCCAACCAAGCCAGACCCCGGCGGGGATGGCAGGCAGGCAAGCCGCCATCAATATCCAGACGTTGCCTTCCGGTTTCACCAGCAGCAGCCACGGCATCGCTTTGGTCGCGTTGCCGACAGTGAAGAACAGGCTCGTCGTGCCCGCGTAGACTTCCTTGCCGAGGCCAAGCGGCAATAGATACATCGCAAGCGGAGGTCCGCCCGAATGCGCCACCATGGTGGTGATGCCCGATGCCAGACCGGCGGCAACTGCCTTTGCCGACGAACGCGGACGGATACTCACAGTCGCGCCTCCGACAAACCATAGACCGACAAAGAGCAGGGTGATGGCCGCCATCACGATCGCTATGGCGCGGTGGTCCAGGACACGAAACAGCAGATAGCCCAGCGCTATCCCGATCACGAGTCCCGGTAACAGCAGCACAAGGTCCTGCTTCGACCAGGTCGAGGGCTTCCAATAGCGCAACGCGAACAGGTCCATCGCGATGAACAGCGGCGCGAGGAGGCCACCGGCTGTCACCGGGTCCATCACGATCGACAGCAGCGGAATGCCAATGATGGCGAAGCCGCCGCCGAAGGCACCTCTCATGAAACTGATCAGAAACACCCCGACAGAGGCGACAAGAACCGTGGCAGCCGTCAATTCCAAGCGTCCGCCTCCAAAGAAATATTCAAGTTCCATGGGGCGCGTCGTTACTTTGCCGGCTACCGACGAGACTCCCATGCAATCGTTGACGCGCCCATGCGGATTTGAATGTCGCCTCCGACCTCCCGCGCTTCGTAGACGTTGAGCGGCCTGATCGCCGGGCCGTCGATCACCGCTCCGGTCGGAATGTCGAACCGGGAGCCGTGGCATTGGCACATGACGGTCTTCCCGGTGAGCTGGCCGCCGGACAGCGGGCATGCCTGCGGAGCGCACGTGCACAGGTCGTCGAACGCGTAAAGGCGATCGTCAATCCGCACGAGAGAAATTCGCAGTTTGTGATCGTCCAGATAATAGGGGACGACCAGGTTGTTGGGGATCGCGACGCCCGGCCCGATCGAAAGCAGAATATCAGCAGCGAGCGTCGCCATCGCCTTCTCCTTCAACGGGTTCAATAAGGATACTCGGGGATGATGTCGGACTTCTTGGCGTCGAGGCGCAACTCGCCTGGAGCCCCGGCGGGCACGAACGGGCGGTGCGGCATGATCGGGGCGAGGCGTATATAGCCGGCCCCCAGCGGAGGCCTTGTGTCCGGATCTCCCTTGTTCGGCCAGAGCGACATTGCGCGCTCGGCAAGAGCCGTGATCGTGAGCGACGGGTTCACACCGGGATTGGCCGGCATCACGCTCCCGTCCATGACGTGAAGCCCGGGCTGCCCGAACACGCGTTGATAGGGATCGACAGCGCCAGTCATAATGCTGTCGCCAAGCGGAATCCCGCCAGTGAAATGGGCCGTGGCCGTGCGGTTGATGACCTCGGTGACCAGCGCCCCTTCGCCGCTGTCCATTTTCTTTGCCAGTCGGTCGGCGAACTCCTCGACGACCGGAATGTGCACCGAGGGCGGCGCCCCGGAGCCGCGCCGGCTCCGCAACAGGCCGTCGTGCCAGTACAGGTCGATCGACGTATCGGTCGTCTGCATGCACAGCATGATGGCCGCCCGCTCTGGCCAGTGACGCGGATCCGCGACGCCAAGCACCTGGGCCGGGTGTTCGACCAACTCCTTGAGCCACGACAGCGTCGGATGCTTTTGCTCGCCATGCTGATGGTGGGTGAAAAGGAGCGCGAATAGCGAGCTCCCGGTCCCGTAGTAGACGGGCTCGATGCTCGTCACCGGATCTGGCCAGACGCCGCAAGTGATTGCGACAGATCCCGGCGTGATGTGAATCTTTTCCGGATCGCGCTTCCATTGTCCGTAAGGCCGGGTGATCTCGAGGAGCTGTTCGGAATTCGTCCGTGCCCGTTTGCCCAGCTCACTCGATAGACCCCTCAAGCGGCCTTCATGCTGCGTGTGATGAAGGAGCTTCGACGAGCCATACGCGTGGGCAGCGACGATCACCTGCTCGGCGGTGTATGTGTGGCGGTGCAGATGCGCCGCGCGCTGGGCCCAACCGGGATGGCGCGCATGCACCTCGAACCCGTCACCATCGAGCGGGGAGAGGTCGTAAACTTCGTGCAGCTCATGGATCTCCGCGCCGAGCTTTTCCGCCAGATAGAGATAGTTGGTCGTCACCTTGTTCTTGGCGTTGTGGCCACACCCGACTTGGCAGTTGCCGCATGAAATGCATCCGGTGCGCCGAGGTCCGACACCGCCGAAATACGGATCATCCTCCTCGACGCCCGGCCGACCGAAGTACACCCCCACCGGTGTCTTGTTGAAGGTTTCCCCTCTCCCCATCTCGGTCGCGACCTGCTGCATGTAGCGATCGACGTCGGTCGGCATGTACGGGTAGCGAACGACGCCGAGCATCCGCCTTGCCTGGTCGTAACAAGGCGCCAGTTCGTCGGCCCAGTCGGTGATACCTGCCCATCCTGGCGCATCGAAGAACTTTTTCGGAGGGACATAGAGGGTGTTGCCATAGACATGCGAGCCGCCGCCGACGCCCGACCCACAGAGGAGGAGCACGTCGTCCAGATACTCCATCCTCTGGATCCCGTATAACTCTGCGGCGGGGAACCACAGATAGTCCTTCAGATCCCAGTTGGTCTTCGCAATGTCTTCGTCTTTCCAGCGCCGGCCGGCCTCCATGACGCCCACACGGTAGCCCTTCTCGGCGGCGCGGAACGCGGCAACGCTTCCACCGAACCCGGAGCCGATGATCACCACATCATAGTCGAAGGTGGCCATGAACACTTTCCTTCCGGCTTGTTGGTGGACCCGATGATCTAGCACTCAGGTCCCGAGGAGGGCCCGATCGGGGTCGGGCGGCTGGAATAAACCGCGGCTGCGCTACGTGGGGCCGCGGTCTGAAAATGTGGCGGTTTCCAGGCACCCTCCAAGCTTCGGCGCCGTTCGACTTACAATCGCAAGCGGCGTTCTTCGGTGATGCGCCTCGGCGACCGAGGCTACGAACTTGTAGCCACGCCCGGGGATGTTGATGATGAAGCGGTTTCCGTCTCGTCCGTCACGCAGCGTCCTGCGCAATGCGGAAATATGGACCGTCAAATTGGCGGGCCCCACAAAGACATCGGGCCAAACGCGCGCCATCAATTCTTGCTTGCTAATCAATTCGCCAGGACGTTCGAGCAAGGCAATCAGGATTTCCAGCGCGCGGCTTCCCAACGGCGCTGGTCTGTCGCCCTCCAGCAGAAGAAACTGTGCCGGAAGCAGACGAAATGGCCCGAATGAAACTTCGGTTGGCGCGGTGCGAACCGGCTCGGCTCCGTTCGTCAAGAGTGGCCCCTCCACGTCCGGAGTTTGAACGACGCGTCCATCATGAAGCCCCTGCTCGCGATGGAATTCAGACACCGCCGGCGCCTGGGGCCAGCGCGAATATCCGAAGTCCGGTGCTGATCCTGATGCGCGCATGGTGATCTCGTTTTGGAAACCAGGTTTGAGACAAAGATGTTCGTGGGCGTAATCTGATCGTTTGAGGGGGCGCGAGCAATTGCACGTAGGTATCGGACAAATGAGCGAGCGAATTAGCCCGCCTGAGCTCAAATGCAGGTCGCATTGCTAGTCCACGACATTTCCGGTGAAATCGTTTTGATTTCTGATCTCCTCAGCGGATTGGCTGCCGGAGACATTTCTCCGCGCGCGGGAATTGTCCCCTCTCCGCGCGGGATTGTCCCCACGCCGCCCGATCGGTTGTTTTTCTCCATCCGGCTATGGGAATTTACCGATTGCTTTTAACGCGACGAAAGCTGGACCGGCGAATTTCGGGAGCCACCGTTCAGTGAACAACGACCAATGGCGGATCCAACGACCGGAGTTCGTTTTAATCATGTGTCGGCGAGCAAGTCCCGGTCGCTTGAATCCCGCCGCTTTGACATTCCAGGGCTTCGCAAATCATCTGCCCCAGATTTCGGGCCCGACTTCCGGCCAGGACTGGCTCATGGCAGGTATAGTATTCGTTTTTAGGTCAACCTGCCTGTGTGTGGCATGTTTCCGAATCGAAGCCGTAAAGCTGTTGTCGATATTTGCAGAGAGGTGCGCTGGCGACTTGTAGACATCCTCCGAACCGTAGTGATCGCTACCGGCGAACGCAGTGGCAGTGGCAGTGGCAGTGGCAACAAGCATGGCGGCGGCGCCAAGAACAATCCTGGTCATTTCAAGTACTCCTGATTTCAGTGTCTCTGTCCGTCAAGTGGCGCGCCTTAGGAGGAAATCGCGTCACTCGGACCGGCAACAAAGCTTGCTGGTAAGCCTTGATCGCGTTGTCGTTTCGTCATCCACGCCAGGTCGATGGCCGAGGGCTCGCGTCAGTCCCAGAACCGTCGGCGCGCCTCGCGGACGGCGTCCGATCGTGAAAGGCCGATGTCCTTCAGCTGGTCGACGCTGATTTCGAGCAGCGCCATTCGCGAGCGCCGTCTCCCGGATTGCCGCTTCAGCAACGCCAGAATGGACGCGGCGCCGAAAAGCGATCCGCCTGGCGAAGCGTCATACTCGTTATCCCCGGCTATCCGGTGGGCCTTGTCGGTGGTGACCACTGTCGTTTCCTCATTCTGTTACTTGTGGCGATCAATCTTGTACCGCTGTTGCCGGCAGCCCATTGCACGATGGTGTCGGCAATACTTTTGGATCGTTTCCGACCGGCATGCGCCCGACGCCAAAGCAGACGCAGGAAAAAGGGCGGACCACGTCGCAAAGCCGTCGGGGTCAATCGTTCCAGATCAGCTGGCCGAAGTCGGGCCGGGGACCGGCTATTCGATGGTATAGCCGTCGTCCTCGGATCGACGATGACGTGCCTGGTTGCCCCTGGCCTGTGAATGGGCGCGATAGACATTTTGCCTAACGGTCCAAGTGGTCGCCGTCAGTGTGCCGTAATGGTCGCTGCCGGCAAAGGCCAAGCCGGATGTGGCAAGTACCGCGGCGGCGACAAGCGCCAGCCTGGTCACTCCATTCTCCTGATATCGGGTTTGTGAAGGATAGGACCGCGTTAGCGGCCCCAGATCCCCTGGCCCGGTTCGTCCTGGAAGATACCAGTCGCGGAGTCGACATTGTTGTGCTTGGCCGAGTTGTGGATAGACCCGGTGAGGCTACGGTCGATATTGCTGGAAACCGGTGCCGGCTGCCAGTTCACATTCTCCGACCCATAGTGGTCGCTGCCAGCAAACGCGGTGCCGCTCGCAAGAAGAATTGCGGCGGCGGTAAAAGCGATCTTGTTCATTTCAAATACTCCTGGATTTAGTGATCTGTCCGTCAAGCAACGCAACATGGGAGGAAGTCACCGTCGCTCGGACCGCCAGGAGATGGCCATGCGCCACGGCCGCTTCCATCATACAAAGGTGTTGCACCTAAAGTCTAAGCGGGGCGGAAGATTGCCGGACAGGTTATTTTTATATTTATCCTCAATCACTTAGACGCTTACAGCGGATTACGTTTCCAAACCGCGCTCTGTCGCTCATTGTTCGCACACAAACGATCCGCAGTGTCGAATTGAACTGCTCGGTTCGCCATGAGCGACACGATGGGGGGATGGCCAGCCGCAGCAATCGGGTATCAACTCATCCGGCATAACCGCCCGTGAAGGCCGCTCCGGCGCGCTTTGGGAGCCGGCTGACAACTCAGCCGATCTGGCTTCCGTCTCATCGCGGTGCTGTTGCCCTGGAAGGTCCATCAATCGCCATTCAAAATCCCCTTCAGGCGCACGCTGGCCCTCGTTCGAACCGATGGAACCGTTCGGCCCGACCGAACCGATACGAAGGCATCGCGGACACCTTCGTGCAATGGATTTACCGCCGCTGCTGGCCGATCCTTTGGCGCATCGGATCGGCATCAAGCCACAGGAGTACGTCATGACCGCAATTTCGACATCAACCGCGATAACCGATTCCTCTGTCGGACTTTCCGGGTGCCGGCTGTTCTCGAGGCTGGGACCGGAACACTCAAGCCGATCGGAGCCATCAGCCAAAGAGGCGGGGAAGAACCCAGGGCTGTCGATAGCATCGCTCGGCCGACTGGCTGCGAAAAAGGCGCTCTCGAGCGACGGTGAAACCGTGGAGATGACGGGAACGACAATCGTTGAGGCCTCCATTGACAAGATCGACCTCGCCCAATGGTTTCATGGGCCTGTCGAGCCCCACGGACGTTCGACGCCTGCCCTTGCGTCCGGATCGATGGCTGCTCCCGACGGCAAGCCTATGTCGGTCCAGGTCGAACTCATCGGGGGCAGCCTGATAATGCAGTACTACGTCGAGACAAACGCCAGGAAAGACAATCTGGTGCTGGAATCGCATTCCGACCTGTTTACGTCGCAAGGACCCACGTCCATCCACATACGATGGGAAGTGAGCGTGACGGCGCTCGAAGGCGGAAGGTCCAAACTCACAAACCGCGTCCAATCAAGGACTTCCCAGGCGTTCATGGCCTTCCTTGACCGGCAAGGCATTGAGATAGAGGCATTCCGTTCACAGTGCCTTCCCACGCCTGAACTGAGAGCCCTTGCAAAGAGCATCAGCCGCGCTGCCGCTCGAAGCTAAAGGCGTCGGTTCGAGAAGGAGTTCGCCTTCATGAGCAGCACGTTTCCATCTTCAGCGGCAGCACAGGCGGTTCACGCCAGCGAGTCTACAGCGGGCCGGCCCTTTCGTCGCCTGCACCCATCGAGGAACAGGCGGGCACAATAGTGCGCCCGTTCAACGATCTCACGCTGATCAGGCGGCTGACGCTGGCCCAGCATCAGCGCTCGCTGCGGCTCCATGATCATCATGCCCCTGAGCATGCCGACGGCCGTCGACGGATCGTCGATTTCGATTTCGCCGCTGTCGCGCTGCCGAGTGAGCCAGCTTTCCATGGTTTGGATCGTGCGGCCGACGGCGAGTTCGGCGAAAGCAGCGGCAATCTCGGGAAAATGATCGCATTCGGCAAAGACAAGCCGCAAGGTGGACACCGTGTCCCCGTCGAGCGTCAAGGTGGCGTAGGCGATAAGTATCTGCTCGAGCGCTTCCTCGATCGGCAGCATGTCCAGATGCGCTTCGTCCAGTTCCAGAATGAAGCGCGAGATCCGGTCGGAGATGACCGATCGGAACAACTCCGCCTTGGTCGGTATCAGACGATACATGGTCTTGGTCGAAACCCCCGCGCGCTCGGCTATGCGGCTCATGCTCGCTCGGGCATAGCCGCTGGCATTGAACTCCTGGCGTGCCGCCGTGACGACGAACTGGCGGGTCTCTTCGTCTGATCGCAGCTGGGGGCGGCCGCGCCTTGAGACTTTGGTATTATGGACCATGATTGTTTTCCAAATTCATTGACAAGCTTCATCATCAGGCTCATATAAGAAAATATAAGTTTTCCTAAATAGCGCAAGCCCGATTTCCGCGCAAGGCGGCAACAGAAAGGAACAGACCATGAGCCGGCACCAGAGGGACTTTACGATGGAGAAATCCCTGCCAGCCGGTGAAGCGGCGCCAGGAATAGAAATGCCCCGCGACGCGGATGTCCGCGAGGCGGTTGCCGGCATGCGTGGCGGGCAACCAAAGCGGCTGCTGCGTCGGCTGCTCTTTGCCGGGGTGGCCGTTGCCGCTCTCGCAGGCGGTGCGCATTGGGGCTGGCAGTACTGGACTGTCGGCCGCTTCCTGGTCTCTACCGATGATGCCTATGTGAAGGCCGACAGTACGACCATTGCGCCCAAGGTTTCGGGATATATAGCGGCGGTGTTGGTCGGTGACAACGATGCGGTAAAGGCCGGACAGGTGCTGGCGCGCATTGACGACCGTGATTTCCAGGTGAGCCTCGAACAGGCCAAAGCCCAGGTCGAGGCGGCCGAAGCCAACATCGCCAGCAAGCAGGCGGCCCTCGCCGCCCAGCAGTCGCAAATCGAGGCGGCGCGGGCGACAATCACGGTCGATCAGGCAAACGAGACATTCGCCGAGCAGGAAGACCAACGCCATGCCGAACTGGCCAAGAAGGGCTTCGGCAGCATCCAGAACGCGCAGCAGGCCGCGTCCCAGATCGCCGCCGCCCGTGCCGCGGTGAGCCGCGATACGGCTGTGCTCGCCAATGCGACCAAGGAACTCGATGTCCTCAAGGCCGAGCTTGGCCAGGTCAGAGCCGCGCTCGCCAGTGCCAAGGCGGCCAAGGATCAGGCCGAACTCAATCTCTCATACACTGAAATCACCGCGCCCATCGGCGGCATGATAGGCAACCGCACCTTGCGCGTCGGTCAGTTCGTGCAGGCCGGCACGCAGCTTATGGCCGTTGTGCCGACCGACGGGGCCTATATCATCGCAAACTACAAGGAAACACAGCTCGCCAATGTGAAGGCGGGGCAGCCTGTCGAGATTGAGGTCGACAGCTTCCCAGGGCAGGTATTGAGCGGTCATATCGACAGCCTAGCGCCGGCGAGCGGCCAGGAGTTTGCTCTCCTGCCACCGGACAACGCCACCGGCAACTTCACCAAGGTAGTGCAGCGCATTCCCGTCAAGATCGTCCTGGACCCTGGGCTCTTAGTGGAATTGCGCCCGGGCATGTCGGTCTACCCGACCATCGACACCAAGTCGTCCACGACCGAGATCGCCTCGGCCTCCGGACGTTTCAACTGATGCTTCTCGACCGGCCCGTAGGAGGGCGTAATGTCCACGACGACACAAACTGCCGCGGCTTCGCCCACGGAGCCCCGCGCCTTTCCGCCAGTCCCCTCCGAGACAGCGACGACCGCGGCCTGGATAGCAGTGTTCGCCGGCATGATCGGCGCCTTCATGGCGATCCTCAACATCCAGATCACCAACGCGTCCCTGCTCGATATCGAAGGCGGGATCGGCACCGGCGTCGACAACGGCGCCTGGATCTCGACGTCCTATCTGATCGGCGAGATCATTGTGATCCCGCTCACCGACTATCTCAGCCGTGTTTTCTCCTTCCGGCGCTACATTCTGGTGAATGCGGTGCTGTTTCCGCTGTTCTCGGCGGCTTGTGCATTCGCTCACGACCTCGGCTCGATGATCCTGCTGCGCGGCCTGCAGGGCTTCGCCGGCGGCGTGCTGATCCCGATGGCGTTCACCATGGTTCTGACCAAGCTGCCCAAGTCGCAGCAACCATTCGGGCTGGCTTTGTTTGCGCTCTCCGTCACCTTCGCGCCGGCAATCGGGCCGACGATCGGCGGCTTTCTGACCGAAAATTATGGATGGCAGACAATCTTCTTCGTCAACACGCCACCCAGCATCATAATGGTCGTGGCACTCTATTTCACGCTCGAAAAGAAGCCCATGCAGCTGTCGCTTCTGAAAGAAGGCGACTGGGCAGGGATCGCTACAATGGCGATCGGGCTGGCTGCACTGCAGACCGTGCTCGAAGAGGGCAACAAGGACGACTGGTTCCAGTCGCCGTTCATCGTAAAGCTCGCCTTGACGGCGGCGGTATTCCTTTCGGCTTTCATCCTCATTGAGCTCAAGGTGGAGAAGCCGCTGGTCCAGCTCCGCCTTCTGAAGCGCCGCAACTTCGGCATCGGCATAATCGTCAATGTCTTGGTCGGCATCGCGCTGTTCGGAACCGTCTATATCCTGCCTCAGTATCTCGGCCAGGTGCAGCACTATAACGCGGAGCAGATCGGCTTGGTGTTGGCATGGACCGGCCTGCCGCAGCTTCTCATAATTCCATTTGTGCCATCCCTGCTGAAGCATTTCAACGCGCGCTCCGTCGGGTTCGTCGGCATCAGTATCTTCGCCGTCAGCTGTTTCATGAACGTTCATCTGTCGCTCGACAGCGCCGGAGATCAGTTCCTCCTGCCGAACATCGTGCGCGCCATCGGTCAGGCGCTGGTGTTGACTCCAATCACCGTCATCACGACCGCGGGCATTTCTCCGAGCGAGGCGGGTGCCGCGTCGGGTCTCTCGAACATGCTGCGCAACCTCGGTGGAGCGGTCGGCACGGCTACGTTGGCCACGGTGCTGACCAAGCGCGAGCAGTTCCACTCCAATGTCATCGGTCAGTCCGTGACCCTGTATCGAGACGAGGTGCGCGACAGGATCGACCAGCTCACACAGTACTTTCTCGCTCATGGGGTAACGGATATGGCTGTCGCACGGCACAAGGCCATCGGCGTGATCGGCGCCACCGTGCATCGCCAGGCGCTCATTTTCGGATTCAGCGACACCTTCGGCGTGATCGGTATCGTCCTCGCGCTTGCCGCGGTCGCCCTCCTCTTCACCAAAAAGATCGAGCTGGGTGGCGGAGGCGGTGCTCACTAATCACGCGGAACAATCCGAAAGCAGCGGCGACATCTTCGTGCAACTACCCCCTACGTCGTCGAGTCATCGCAGACTAGAGGATTCGCCGGCGGCGAGGCAGCCGCCGGCAAAGCCCGGAAATGGTAACGCTCACTGCCGAATCTCTCCATCATGGAAACATCTGGATTCTCACGACAGAGCATCCCACGACAAGGCCTTAAGGCCTTCATGCCCTCCATTGGGTCGCCTTATTGGGCGGTTGCCGCATCCTCGATCACTTTCGCCACGGCGTCGGGATGCGAGATCATAACCACATGCGAGGCGCCCTTGACGACCACGGTTTCACGAGAATGCGCGCGCTCGGCCATCCAGGCATGCAGTTTCGGGGGGATCGCGGTGTCGTGGTCGCCATAGACGAACCAAGACGGGATGGTCCCCCAGGCGGGGTCCGTCGCCGCTTCGCCGAACGCGATATCGGTGATGGGTCGCTGCGTCGCCGCCGCCAACTTGGCTTCTGCTTTGGGCAGGTCCGGCGCGAAGGCCTGCTGGAACTTGTCTTGCCGAACATAGAGATCGCTGCCACCGCCCGGCAGAGGCACCGGCGTCGCGAGCGTGTCGGGGCCGAGCAGGCTCCCTGGAAACTTGCTATCGAGGCCGCCTGCGCTTTCTCCCGCTTGCGGCGCGAAGGCCGCGACATAGACGAGAGCCTTCACGTTGGCCTGCCCGTTCGCCGCATTGCTGATCACCATGCCGCCATAGGAATGCCCGACCAACACGACCGGCGCCTTGATGGTTGCGAGGAGGCCGTGGACGATGTCGGCGTCGCCTTTGACGCTGCGCAGCGGGTTGGCGGCGGCAACGACCGGATAGCCGTGCTTCTCGAGAATGGCGATGACGCCGTACCAGCTCGACGAATCGGCAAAGGCGCCATGCACCAGGACGATTGTCGGCTTGGCCGGCTGGGCAGTTGCCGTGGCCCCCGTGAGCACGAGACCGGCAAATGCTAGAGTTGCAGCGAGAATTTTCATCTTAGGTTCCTTTTCTTCGACCGATAGGTTCAAACCGGGGACGTTGTCGATGCGATAGCGTCGCCGTGACGCTCGTGCGTCCGCATGCCCTCATTTGATGACGAGCGCCGCGTACCCTGATTTTCCAGGTGATACCCCGAGCGCGGGTGCGATCTAACCATGAGTTGTTTGTCGCGGCGATTGGACGAAGGTGTCGCCGGCTGCCGCCTGCGGCCGGCTCGACGTCTGCCCGCAGGCGCGATCACGCGGGATGCGTGCGAACCGATCGATGGCCGCTCCCCGATGCAGGACCAGCCGCGGCAGCATCCTCACCACCATCCGGCACGCGTCGCGGGTGCCCTGCCCAGGAGAACCCGGCTCACGACCAGAACCCACAGCAAAAGCAGAATGGGAGAGACGAACCGCGAATAGGCCCCATCGGGCGCCCAGATTCCGTGGCCTAGCCATGTGGTACCGCCCAGCAGTCCGAGCACGACAGCCGCTACACCGGCTGCGAAAAGTGCGTTGGAAATCAATCTGGCCCGCCAAAGGCCGAACGCTCCTGACATGATCAGCATCGCGCGTGGAAACGACGTCAGCACACCGAGAACCCACGCGAAGTCGTTCAGTCCGGATAGGAGCGTGTGATCTTGTGAACCGGCGATCGAGTAGGCGAGCGCCGTACCCATTGTTATCTGCAGGAGGATCAGGGCCCCGAGCATGGCGCTGGCGGCGGTCGCGGCCGCGCCCCAGCCATCTTGTCCTGCATCCGCCAAGGTGGTCCGCAGCGCTGCCGCGAACCACAGAAGATTGAGAACCGCCAGGCCGGAAAAAATCGACGCGATCAGGATCCGCGCGCGATCTCCATCGTAGAAAGCGACGAGGGCATCAGCCGACGAACCGACCTGCGGCTGATATCCATGGATCACGTAAGCGATGATGAAGAGGCCGACGGACTGGATGCCGCTAGAGCGCCACAAGCGCTCCCAGAAGGCTGGGGTGACGTACACGCTGGTAGACGGGGTCATCACTGGTGCGGACGTGCTCATGAGTATCTCCGATGGTTCCATTGTGCTGACAAACATTGCGCAAGTGCTCTGGTGAATTCTGGTTTGGTCTCCTCCGCACGGGCGGAGCACAAAGCTTGTCCGGTGGCCCTCAGGTCAGTGATCGTCCAGCTCGCCCAGCAATCCAGCCAAATCCATCTCCGCCTCCCGGGTCTGGAAGCCGCGCTTGAACGCCGACTGGAAGCGGGCCTGGCCCTCTGGGCTGCGTGAGGCCTCGCCAAAGAGGTCGGAATCGCGTCGAAAAGCCTCGACTGGCGCGAGCGCGATGTCATTGACGCGATTCTTGACCATGGCGAGGCTTGCAGCTGGAAATCTTGCAATCCGGTGAGCGAGCGATCCGACGAAATCGCCGAGGACGTCGGCGGGCATCGCGCGATTGATCCAGCCGTACCTCTCGGCCAGATCGGCGTCGAAGTCCCTCGCGCTCAACATAACCTCCAGCGCGCGCGCACGCCCCATCAGACGCACCAGGTGCTGAATGCCTCCTGCGCCGGGGACCGCTCCGAATGCCGCTTCCGGCTGCGCGAAGATCGCTGCCCCCTGGGCGGCGAAGCGCATGTCGCACGCCAGGACAAACTCGCTGCCCGCGGCGCGTACGCGGCCTTCAATCTGCGCGATGGTAACCAGTCGGCTCGCACTCAGCCGGCGGAACATGAGCCCGATCGACGCCTCGCCCGTGAGCTTCGCGGCCTCCTCACGGTACTGCTGGATTTGGGTCACATCGACATGGGGAATGAAATAGTCCGGGTCAGCGCTTCTGAACACGAGCACCTTGATGCCGCTGTCGGCCTCGGCCTGCTGAATGAGGGAAACCAGGTCGCGCACCATCGCCGGCCCCAGAAGGTTCATCGGCGGTGCGGCAATATCCGCGAACAGAACGGCGCCTTCCCTGCGCACCTTGAACGTTTCGAAGACCGCCGTGGCGCCCGATGGCGTGCCGGGAGCCGGAAGGCGATTGTGATCGATGCGGTCGGCCACGTCGAATGTTTCCACTGGATGGCTCCAAATTTTCAAGACGTCGAAAGGCGGCTGAGCAGCGCGAGCCTTGCGGGCGCCGCGCTCAGCACGAGTGCCGAAGTCCGATGCTGGTCCTGATGCGTGCGTGGTGACCCCGTTTGGGGACCGGATATTTCCGCAGAGATTTTGGCAGGCCTAATGTGATCGCTTGGAGGCCCGCCAGCAATTGCACCTAGGTATCGGCCAGACCAGCAAGCGGCGGCGCTGCCGGGCCAATGTGCGAGATTCAACAGCCGGCGGATCGCGGAAACAGCCGCGCTGGAGCTGAAGGGCGATGGAAGCTAAGGCGCCCAAGAACGGTGCTAGCGCGGCAAATGACAGCGAAACGGCCGCATTCCCATCAGTGGCCGCCCTCGATGGCTTCCTCAGCTCGTCCAGCGGCGCTAATTGTGGCCGGGGTCATCTGTATGCCGGTGGCCAAGCCTGGATTGATCTGTTCCGGCTCCGGGGCCGCTTCCGCTTCCCATGCCGGGACAGATTGCGACGGGTCACCGTCGGTCGGGGCGGTGGCAACACAGTCTGGCCGCACCGAGGGTCCGTCCAGAACGTTCAACACGCTCGCTTGCGCCCGGTCGAACCAGGTCGAGCGATCGGAGGCGTCCCGGACCGTCACGGTGGCGGTCATGCCGGATACGAGCGGCACACCGGGCGGCACTTCGTCGATGGCAATGCGCACCGGAACGCGCTGCGCCAACCGCACCCAGGTATAGATCGGATCGACGTTTGGAAGTCCCTGTGCGCCGGCGGTTGCGTTGGCGACGCTGAGGCCACGGGTGATCGTATTGACATGCCCGATGATCGGCGCCTGGTAGCCGATCAATTTCGCCTCGACGCGAGCTCCGGTACAGACTCGCGCCATCTTGGTCTCTTCAAAATATCCGTCGATCCAGAAGCTGTCGGTGTCGATGATCGAGACGTTGGTGATGCCCTGGCGAGCATAGTCGCCGGCGCGCAGCAGCAGGTTGGTCACGTATCCGTTCACCGGACTGCGAACCTCGGTGCGCTTCAGATTTATGTCAGCCTGGGCGACCTGCTGCTGCGCGGCTTCGAACGCGGCCTCGGCCTGAATCGCATTGCCGGCGTAGATTTGCTGCTGCTCGGGAGTTGTGGCAACGCTCGATAATTTACGCTGTCGTTCCGATTGCCGCTCCTTCACCTGCAAATCGGCGGCTCTTTGCTGCAGCGTCGCCCTGCTGGTGCGCAGAGCCACGTTAAAATCGAACGGATCGATCACGTAGAGGAGATCGCCTTTGTGCACGAACTGATTGTCCGCAACGTGCAGATCCTTGATCCGGCCAGAAACTTCGGGAGCCACGCTCGCGACCTGAACGCGGACACGCCCGTCTCGCGTCCATGGGGCCGTCAGATAGTGGTCCCAGGCCAGAAGGGAAACCAGCACGGCGGCCAGCGCCACGACCAGAGTGGCCAGCCGCTTTGCCGTTGCGAGCAACGCTTCTTGCACGGGATGTCGCTTCTGCACGGGGCCACCTTGCGGCACGAGAGCCGTCTGAGCACGGTCTTGCGGTGGGGCCGGCGCAAGAAGGTAGAGGTTCTCGGTCGGTGCTGCCCCCTCTGTTTGCGTCGATGGAGGACTAGGTGACTCCGTCGCCTGGACCGCCGGCGTTTCCCGGACAAGATCCATCTTGAGCTGCGTTTCCATTGACATTCTCCATCAGGCCAGAAGCACAAGGGCTCCGAGAACGGTCACATAGAGGCTGAACTCGGCGATCGACACGTGGCTGAAAATCCTAGCGAAGCCGATGAGGTGCAAGACCGGCCGAAGCACCAGCACGATAGCGAGCGCCGCGACCGCGTAGACAACGAAAGGAGCGAACAGGACTCCGCCGATCACGAGTTCATGAAAGTCGTGCGTCATGACCCGCGTCCGTAAATATCGGGAGCGTCGGTGGGCGGCCGGTCGAGAACGGCATTGGCAATGACGAGCGTCGCACTCGTCGCGGCTGCGACGTCGCCAGCCCCGGCACGCCCACTCAGGCTGTGGGCGGAGGCGCGGATGTATTGTGGATCAAGCGCGGTCAGAGTTGCGTGCGCCTGCTCGACCAAGCCAGCCGCCGCGCCATGCGTCGGCCGAGCAAGCTGGGCTGCGCGCAAGCGGATCACCGCTGCTTGATCGAAGCAAGCCAGCGCTTGCTCGACGGAAGCTCGGTACTCCGCATCGGTCGGGCCGGCCGCGGCGATCTGTCCGACCCGTACGGCATCGCGAAAGGCAGCCTCTTCGGGCGCGTAGCGTTGATCCGCGCCACCCGACAGCAGGCGAATGTCATCTCGAGCCGATGCAAGCAGCCAGCGCCTGCGCTGGCTGTCCGATATGGGAGGAATGAGGTATTGGGTCGCGAGCAACAAGCCCGTCGCGACACAGATAAAGAATGAAATGAAGAGGAACGACTGCGGATTGTAAGTTTGCGGATTGCTCGCCGCCAAGATGGCCGAAATGAAGATCAGGTTGATTTTGCCGAGGCCGGACAGGATCGGGTTTGACAGGGTCACCAGGAGCGCCGCTCCGATCAGGAACGGAGCAAGGCCGATCGCCAGCAGCGGGAAGTCGGACACGCCATTGAGAACGAAGAATTCGAGGATGCCGGCCAGAGCGACCGCGATCGGTGCTCCGACAAAGGCGATCGCGGCGAATGCCCGCGGCGCAGGCGTCGTCGCGCTCAGTCCCAGGGTGACCGCGACCAGCGAGAGCGCGGAACTCGCGCTCGGCCAGCCCGCCAGAACAAAGAAGAGCGAAGCTGCCGCGACGCATGCTGCCGCCCGGATACCGTTTTCCATCGCCATGCGCTGCGAGCGGTAGAGCGGCGCCCGCCATGACCACGGTGGACGAACGGCGGATTTCAGCGCGGAAAAATGCAGGCGAACCTGCGTGTCCCGCCGCAGCAGTTCCTGCAGCGCCCATCCAGATGATGTCGACGCGGCGCCGGACAAAACGAGGTCATCCTCGTTCAGCGGGGTCCGCAAAGGCTCGCCGGCATCCAAATCGAACAAGGAAGCCAGTCGCTGGCGCAGAGCTGGATCGAAGGTCGCGGGAAGCACCTCCAAGGCACGCACAGCTTGCAACTCGGCTATAAGCGCGACCATCGCGCTCCGAGCCGCATCGCTTCTCACGGGGCCGCTGCTCGACTCCGTGGCGAGGCTTGAAATATCCGGGCGCAGCGCGACGATCGCTCTGATCAAGGTCGCGACCGCCACCGTATCGGTGGCCTGGCCGCGAATGGCGGCTCGCGCATAACTTCGCACCCGGCGGTGAAGGACCGCGAGTTGTGTTCCAAGTTGCGGATGACGGTCGGGGGCCAACAGCAGATCGTTCACGAGCGTGATCGACAGCACCCCCACCGCAATCGCGGCACCGCGCTCCATTGCTGCTTCAAAGACACTCTGTGGATTGTCGATCTGCTGGATGGCGATGAACGCGACGGTGTATCCCGATAGGACCGCTGCGTAGGCGCGGTACCCGTCGAGCAGTCCGCACGCATAGATGCAAAGGCCCATCCATGCCGCGAATGCCACGAGCAGCAACTCCCTCGTCTGGGAAAGCGAACCCACGATCGCGATCGAGGCGACCACCCCGATGACAGTCGCAATCAAGCGATAGCCGGCCTTTTCCAGCGCCTGCCCGCGCGTCGGCTCCGCCAAAATCATCACGGTGAGCATGGCCGAGGACGGAACCTCGAGCTGGAGCCAGAAACTTACCAACAAGGCGACGATCGCGGCCATCCAGATGCGGACCGCAAAGGCCCATGACCAGACAGGAAATCCGGCGACAGTGAAGGGCGATTGTGCCGTGGTTGCGCTCACGTCCGAAATCCAATCTTGAGAAATTCCCCGCGGCCCGCGCGCTCGCGCAACCCTGCGCCTGACGGCGCATCTGAGGTGGGAAGATCGAGATCGATGACCCGAAAGAGCCGGTAGAAGGACGTCAAGGTCGAACCTCCTAGAAAGCCCGCCGACCGCGGCGAGGCCGTTGCATGGCTCCGGATCATCCGAGGACCACACCAACGATCGAGAACGCGATCCACAATCCGAACAGCGGCATGAGTATCCATCGCGCCTGGCTGACGCTGGTCTCCCTGGGCGCTCTGATTGTCATGGTGTCGGAATTGAAAAATCGTCGATCGTTCATGGCGCATCTCCTCTGTCGGATACGCTAGAGATCGACTTAAGGCGCCCGCAAATCTATCACACGATGGTGTTGGCAATACTTTTGGATTGGTCCGCAACGAACCAATATCAAGGCATGATGGAGGATCGGAGGGCCGACGCGGGTCCATTTGTTGGGCAATTTGGACTGAGTCGACTTGGACTAAGTGAGGAAGCGGCAGCCACCGATACCTTCGCTCAATTGACCGCCCTTGGGACCGTTACCACTCTCAAGGCAGCCAAACTCAAGCCAGCCAAATTCAAGGAGCCCGACATGAGCACTCTCGCAGCAACCAAGGAAGTTTCAACTGGGGCCGCCACTGCGCCCCGCGTCGACTTGAAGTTGGAAGTCGTCGTCATCCCTGTGTCCGACATCGATCGTGCCAAGGCCTTCTATACGGGCCTCGGCTGGAGGCTCGACGCCGACTTCGTCAACGGTGATGCGTTCCGGGTCGTGCAATTCACGCCGCCCGGTTCGCTGGGTTCGATCCACTTCGGCAAGGGTCTCACTTCGGCCGCGCCAGGATCGCAAAATCTCTATCTCGTCGTATCCGACATCGAGGCCGCACGCGCCGCGCTCATAGCGCGCGGCGCCGGTGTAAGTGAAGTGTTCCACCGCGCCGCCGTTGGCGGCCCTGCTATTCCGGGCGTTGATCCGGAGCGCCGCACCTACAACTCGTTTGCCACCTTCCGTGATCCGGACGGCAACAGCTGGCTGCTGCAGGAGATCACCACCCGACTCCCCGGACGCGTGGACTCGGGCGACACAGCGTATAGTTCGGCGGGCGAACTCGAGGCCGCGCTGCTACGCGCGGCGACCGCCCATGGCGAGCACGAGAAGCGCGACGGTGGCCGCCACGATGTGAACTGGCCGGCATGGTACGCCGAGTACATGGTCGCCGAGCGGGCCGGCAGGCCGTTGCCGCAGTAGGATTCCTGGCATCAGCAGTCCGTTGGCCTGCTTGCCAGCCGCTCACGCGGCAAGCGTTGGCGACGATCCGGTCGGCGGCATCGGCCGGAAGCGCGTCGATGAACATCCGTTTGAAAGCGTGCGCCGGGAACGGGGCGCGCTTTTGCCGTGCCTTGCGATCATGTCGATTCTTCAAGCCGACTGTGCATTGCCCGAACCGATCCGAAAGTATTGCCGATACCAACGTGCAATGGATTTGCCTCGGCCGACAGTCGATTTGTGTAGCGCATCGTAACGCACCGACCGAAGAGAGGAGCACGTCATGTCACCCATTTCGCTATCGCCCAACCGGCGCGAAGTTCTCGCTGCCACCGCCGCCGCCGGGGTCATCAGCCTGCTGCCTCAGGCGCTGCATGCGGCGACTGACGCGGAGGCGATCCGCCCGTTCACTTTCAGCTTTCCGGACGAGGACCTCGCCGATCTCCGCCGGCGCGTCGCCGCAACCCGCTGGCCGAAATCGGAAACGGTCGCGGACGCGAGCCAGGGCGTGCAGTTGTCGACGATCCAGAAACTCGCGCGGTATTGGGCGACGGACTACGACTGGAAAAGGTGCGAAGCGCAATTAAAGGCCCTGCCCCATTTTGTGACCGAGATCGACGGGCTTGACATCCACTTCATCCACGTCCGTTCGAAGCATGAAAATGCGTTGCCGCTCATCGTCACGCATGGCTGGCCCGGCTCGATCATCGAGCAGCTGAAAATCATCGATCCCTTGACCAATCCGACCAAGCATGGCGCGAGCGCATCGGATGCGTTCGACATCGTGGTTCCGTCGCTGCCGGGCTACGGATTCTCAGGCAAGCCAACCGTCACAGGTTGGGACACACCACGCATTGCACGCGCCTGGGTCACGCTAATGAAGCGGCTCGGCTACACGAATTTCGTCGCCGCTGGCGGCGACGTGGGCGCGCAGGTCGGCGACGAATTGGGCGTGCAGGCACCTCCCGGATTGCTTGGCGTTCACTCGAACATGCCGGGGACCCTTCCTGCCGATATCTCCAAGGCGCTCAATCTTCACGAGCCGGCGCCCGCCGGGCTCTCCGCCGACGAGCAGAATGCGTGGAACCAACTCGAACTCTTCTACAAGAAGGGGTTGGGCTACGCCAACGAGATGTCACTACGCCCCCAGACGCTATACGCGCTCGAGGATTCGCCGGTTGGCCTGGCGGCCTGGATCCTCGATCACGACGCGGGCAGCTACGCGATGATCGCGCGCTCGATCGACGGACAACCCGAAGGCCTCACCCCTGACGACGTTCTCGACAACATCACGTTCTACTGGTTGACCAAGACGGCGGTGTCATCGGCGCGTCTCTACTGGGACGCCAGCGCCACGGCGAAGAAGGGCTTTTTCGACGTCAAGGGCGTGAACACCATCCCATTCGCGGTGAGCGCGTTTCCGGACGAGATCTATACCGCCCCAAAGAGCTGGGCGGAAAAGGCCTACCCCAAGCTCATTCATTACAACAAGCTTCCCAAAGGCACGCACTTCGCTGCCTGGGAACAGCCGCAATTCTATTCAGAGGAAGTTCGCGCAAGTTTCCGGCAGTTGCGGTCAGCCTGAGATCCCCCCGAGCGGAACATGAGTGTTCCGCTCTCCTCCCGGGACGTGGAGCGGGACTGCAATCCCGCTCCACGTTGCCCCAGTCTTGACCAAGCGCCGCTGGTTCGAAATCGATGACGTCGAGAGGTCGCGCTGGAATTCTTGAGCTGAACACGCTATATGACCATCTACATGGTCAGGAGAATGGCATGGATGCGATCAATCTGGCAGACGCCAAGGCCCATCTGAGCGAGTTGATCGACCGGGTCGAGGCGGGCGATTCAATCAACATCACCCGGCGCGGCAAGCCGGTTGCACGGCTCACCGCCGTGGCCAAGCCTCGCAAACCAATCGACGCTGCCGTGCTCCGGTCTCTGACGGCGATTATGCAACCGCAGACTGAAAGCGCTGCTGATCTGGTGCGAGCGATGCGGGACGGCGACCGCTACTGATGCTTTATCTCGACACGTCGCTGATCGTCGCGGCGCTCTCCAATGAAGCGATGACGCCGCGTGTTCAGGCCTGGCTGGCGGAGCAGGATGCGGCGCAGCTTCTGATCAGCGACTGGACCATCACCGAGACGTCTTCGGCCATGGCGATCAAGCTGCGGACCGGCCAGATCAGCCTGGAACAGCGCGCCGGGGTGCTCGCCATGTTCAACAAGCTGGTCGCCGAGAGCTTCACCGTGCTCGGCGTGACGGGCTGGCAATTCCGGACCGCGGCGAAATTTGCCGATCAGCATATGCTTGGGCTTCGAGCCGGCGATGCGCTGCATCTCGCCATTGCATCGGAGCATGGCGCCACAGTGCACACGCTCGATCAGCGGCTCAGTGAGGCCGGTCCAGCGCTTGGGGTGCCGACGCAGTTGCTGACATGAAGCAGGCCCTCTCGCTGCTTTTACCTGTCACTCCCACTCGATTGTTTTGACGCGGTTAGGCCCTTTACCGCGTCTTTTTGGGTGTGGGCCCTAGCACTATCACTACAGTGCATTCGCCGGAACAGAAGCAAACAACTGGAAACAGGCTGAGTGCCTGGGCCTAATCAAGCAGCGCTGCTAATTGCGCGCGGCGTAGATACGCTTGACACCGAAAAGCCGTGGACGGGCAATCGAATTGCCGCCGGATTCGCGACGAGCAGAAGCGGGCGATCGTGCAGGAAACGGGGAAGCCCACGCCGTCGTGGCGCAGGTTTGCCGCTGCTGCGGCCGAGGTCGAACGGCGGAGCCGTTGCCTACTGACAGCCAATTGTCAGCTTCGTCGTGGGATAATGCGTCCCAAGCGATCCAGAATGGATTCGCCAGTGCATAAGCCAAGCTGGATTGAAACGCGGATGAAAAAGATTGCCCTGTCGCTGTTCGTGATCGCCGCCTCCGGCGCCTATGTCTGGGAACAACCCGGCAAGGCCCAGACGGACGATATGCTTGGTTCGGCGCTTCCTGCCGACGCTACGGAGCGAGATGCCGGGCAGCCAGCCATCCCCGCAACACCCGCGGATACCGCCCCTAGTCCAGCGCCAGCCTTGCTCGAGCCTCGCCGGCAGAGCACGCGGCTGGAGCCCCGTGTCGACGTGCCGTCGTCGGCGATCAGCAAGGAAACGACGGCGGCCATTCCGATGCCCGCACCAGAGCCGGAGCAAGCCGCGGTCAGGCTATCGCAGGCGTCGCGGCTGCCGGCCTCGCTGTCCACGGCCCCGGCACCGGAGCCAGCCGTGGCCAAACCTCAGCCGAGCGTCGCTGCTGAAACGCAGGAGACTTCGTCATTCGCCGTAACTCCCGCCGTGTACATCCCTATCCCACAATCGCGGCCGGACTATCCCCAGGCACCGGCTCGCGTCATCCGCGCAGGAATGAAGGCGATCGCGACAAGTCCGGCCACGCACGGTTTCAGGGACGGAACATATGCCGGTCCCGTTACGGACGCCTATTACGGCCCCATGCAGATCCAGGTTTCCATACAGGGCGGCCGTCTGACCGCGCTGAAAGTGCTGAAATATCCGTCGGACCGGAGCACCTCCGTCCGCATCAACAGACAGGCGCTGCCCATGTTGCGCGACGAGGCGATCAGCGCGCAAAGCGCCAATGTGGACATCATCTCAGGCGCAACGCTGAGCAGCAGGGCCTTCATCCAATCGCTCCACGGCGCGCTCAGGAAGGCTTCTTCCTAATTCGATGCACGAAACCCGCGTTCTGATGGGAATGCCCATTACGGTCGACATCGGTGGCGCATCTGGCGCGCTGATCGAGGACGTCTTCGGCTATTTCGACCGGATCGACCGGCGCTTCAGCACGTACAAGACCGACAGCGAGATTTCCGCCATCAATCGCGGCGACGTTCCGGTCAAGGATTGGAGCCGCGAGATGATGGAAGTGCTGGCACTTGCCGAGCGCACGAAGAACGAGACGGGCGGTTACTTCGACATTCGCAGGCCGGACGGCTCGCTCGATCCTTCGGGAATCGTCAAAGGGTGGGCAATCCGCAACGCCGCGGGCCTCGTTCGCCAAGCGGGCGGCAAGGACTTCTTCATCGAAGCCGGCGGCGACGTCCAGTCGAGCGGTAAGAACGCCTCCGGAACCGACTGGAGCATCGGCATCCGCAATCCCTTCAAAATGGATGAAATCGTCAAGGTCCTCTACCCGCGTGGTCTCGGCGTCGCGACCTCCGGCACCTATGCGCGCGGACAACACATCTACAACCCGCATGGGTTCGATGATCCGATCACCGGGATCGTCAGCCTGACGGTTGTCGGACCCGACGTGCTCGACGCCGACCGCTTCGCCACCGCCGCCTTCGCAATGGGCCGGAAGGGCATCCACTTCATCGAGCAGGTTTCCGGCCTCGAGGGCTATGTCATCGACATCGACGGTCGGGCAACGCTGACAACCGGTTTCGGAGACCTATGCGAACCATGATCAAGGCGCTCGACCGATCCCTCGATCACCTGACCATGTACAGGCTGGTGCTCTATTATCTGACGGCCCTGCTGGTCACGGCCTTCGCCTTCACCTTTGCCAAGCTCGTGCCCTACGATCCACTCGCGCTCGCCTTTACCTCCGCGCTGACGCTCGCGGTTTGCTGGATCACCAACAAAGCCTTCGAACTGGTCTTCGAGGTTCCGGCAAACAAGGAGTCCGTCTACATCACCGCGCTCATCCTTGCCCTCATCCTCGATCCGGTGGCCGCAACGGACCTCACGGGCATTGGCGCCGTGGCATTCGCCTCCGTCTGGGCGATCTCATCCAAGTTCATCTTCGCAGTCGGGCGGAAGCATGTTTTCAACCCGGCGGCGCTCGGCGTGGCGCTGTCGGCGCTGCTTCTGGACAAGCCCGCCACCTGGTGGGCCGGCGGCAATTCATGGCTGCTCCCCTTCGTGCTGGTCGGCGGCATTCTCGTTGTGCGAAAGCTGCGGCGCCTGGATCTCGTCGCGGCCTTCCTGATCGTGGCGCTGATCACCATCCTGGCCACGACAGAGCCATCGCTCTATGGCGAGGCGCTCAAGGAGACGCTGACCTCGTCGCCGCTGCTGTTCTTCGCCTTCGTGATGCTGACCGAGCCGTTGACGGCGCCTACCACGCGTTGGCCACGCATCGCCTTCGCGGCGGTCGTCGGTTTCCTGTTCGCTCCCAACGTGCATATCGGCTCGTTCTATTTCACGCCGGAGCTGGCGTTGCTCGCTGGCAATGTGTTTGCTTACGCGGCAGGGCCGAAGGGCCGCTTCGTGCTGACATTGGAACGCATAGAGCGCTCCGCCATCGACAGTTACGACTTCGTCTTCAGTTCGCCGCGAAAGCTGGCCTTCGAGGCGGGCCAATATCTCGAGTGGACGCTCGGCATGAACCGCTCCGACAATCGGGGCAACCGCCGCTATTTCACCATCGCCTCGGCGCCGACCGAGGAAACCGTCCGTCTGGGCGTGAAATTCTACCCGCAATCGAGCGCCTTCAAGCGCGAACTGATCGCCATGAAGCCCGGCGGCAGAATCCATGCCGCGCAGTTGGCAGGCAACTTCACCCTTCCGGCGAACCATGGAACAAAGATCGCCTTCCTGGCCGGTGGGATCGGCATCACCCCATTCCGCTCCATGTTGCAACATCTGCTCGACCGCGACGAGAGACGCCCGATCGTCGTTCTCTACGGAACCGAGGGACAGCAGGATATCGCCTATCGCGATGTGCTCGGCACCGCCAGGCAAAAACTCGGCATCAGGACAATCCATGCCGTCGCACGGGGCGCCGAGCGCGGCCAGTATCCAGGCTATATCGACGAGCGCCTGATACGCCTGGCGGTCCCCGACTATCTCGAACGGACGTTCTACATTTCCGGCCCACAGGCCATGGTCAAGGCGCTTCGCCAGAAGCTTCGCGCCATGGGCGTGCGCCGTTCAAGGATAAAGGTCGACTACTTCCCCGGCTTTGCCTGACGAGCAGTCACCCGTGCCTTGGGACCGAAATGGTCACGATCAGGCCCGGGTCGGCATTTGCCATGGCAAGGCTTCCGCCGTAGGCTTCCACGATGTCCGAAACGATAGCGAGGCCAAGGCCGCTGCTGCCGCCCTTGCTGTCCAGCTGAACCCCGCGAGACAGGACGGATTGCCGGTCCGCGTCCGGGATGCCTGGCCCGTCATCAGCAACGGCGATAATTACGGCCGCGGCTGTCACGGATGCCGCTATGCGTACCGATGATCGTGCAAAGCGCGTGGCATTCTCAACGAGATTGCCGAGTATCTCCGACAGATCTCCTTCATCGATCGGCGCGACAAGATCATCGGCGACATCGATCTCGAAGGAAAGACGCTTGCCGCCAGGCGTCCGTTTTACCACGCCGACCACGCCGGCCGCGGTCTCGAAGACGCGGCAAGTGGCCTTGCCGAAAATGCCGGGTGCAAGGCGGGCCCGGGCCAGTTCCCGCTCGACGTGTCGCCGGATCGCGCTGGCGCTTCTTTCAATATCGCCGGCTAGCTCCGTCTCGCCCTTCTTCCGCAGCGCGCGAATGTCCGCTGAGAGCACCTGCAATGGCGTCTTGAGCCCATGCGCCAGATCGGTCGCGCGTGAGCGGGCGCGTAGAAGCGCCTTGTCCTGGGCCTCAAGCAAGCGGTTTATCTCATCGGCGAGCGGTTGCACCTCCCGAGGCGCCGCCACTTCGAGCCGCGTCGCGCGCTGGGCGACAACGTTTCGGACCGCGACCCGCAGGCTTTCCAGCGGGGCGAGACCCACAGTGATCTGGATGAAGAATGCGGCCATTAGGGCCAGGGCAAGAACGATCAGGGCCGGCGCGAGATCGCGGACATATTCGCTCACCGCCACTTCCACGCTGCGGTGGTTCTCGGCGACGATGGCACGAAACGATCGGCCGCCGGGATCGATGACCGTACGCGCGACCGCGATTGCGAGCTCTCCCTCCGGCCCTTTGAACTCCTTGATTTCCTTGAGCTCGCCACCGATCTGGTGTGCGTGCAGTGCAAGGGTCGCATCCCATAACGAACGCGAGCGGACAAGATAGCTCGATGCGATGTCCTCCACCTGCCAATAGTGGCCGGACAGAGGAATGGAAAAACGCGGGTCGGTCAGCGGCGCCTGGACAGAGAGGTGGCCGTCGGCACCGTAAGCGGTGGCGCCGATCAGTTCGTTGAGGTCTACGGTGAGCTCACTGACGATACGCCGTTCTACATTCAGTTCGAACAGATAGCGCAACCCAACGCCTGCGATGGCAAGGGCGATGAGAATTGAAATCGTGGCCGCCAGCCAGAGCCTGAACCGGATCGAGTTTCCCATCAGCTGCCATCATCGGCTATCAGATAGCCGAAGCCGCGCCTTGTCTTGATGATGTCGCTGCCGAGCTTCCTGCGCAGGCGGGCAACGATGACCTCGATCGCATTGGGATCACGATCGTTGCCGGAATCGTACAGATGCTCCGTCAGTTCGGTCGGTGCCACGACGCGCCCGCCATGATGCATCAGGTACGCCAGAAGCCTGTACTCGAGAGGCGAGAGTGAAACAGGGGCACCTTGGACCGAAACACGCATTTGAAGAGTGTCGAGAAGCAAGGGTCCGGATCTGAGCACCGGCGCTGCCTGGCCTGTCGAACGGCGCAGGATCGCCCGCAATCGCGCCAGCAGTTCCTCCATTTCGAAAGGTTTGGGCAGGTAGTCGTCGGCGCCCGCATTGATGCCTTCGACGCGCTCCGTCCACATGCCTCGCGCCGTCAGGATGAGGACTGGAAACCGGCGACCGTTGGCTCGCCATCGTTTAAGGACGGTTAGACCATCGAGCTTGGGCAAGCCGAGATCCAGTATGGCCGCGTCATAGTTCTCGACATCGCCCGCAAACCAGGCTTCTTCACCCTCGCGCACCACATCGACGGCCATCCCGGACGCCTTCAGCGCTGCAGCGACGTCCGCCGCGATCCGGGGTTCGTCCTCGGCCAGGAGGATTCTCAACGGTCGCCCCCTTCGCCTCTTACGATCACGCCGGCTCCAGCATCAACATCCACAAGCTTGCGGCGGCCGTCCGCGCCGACAACCTGCAAGCGATAGATCCATTTGCTCCCAAGGCGGACAAGGTCGACGGCAACAACATCGCCGGGCGCCTTGGCGCGCACGATATCCAGAATCCTGGCAAAGCCCTTGATTTGGCCATGCTCGTAAAGGTCCCTTGCCCGGTCGTGATCGCCGTCGTCATCCTCGCCGGCTCGCGCTGCGAGCGGCTGGGCGGCGGCGAGCCCAATAAGGCCAGCCACGACAAGTCGTTTGAGAATGGTTGTCATCAACCAGGCATCTCGCACACAAAGGCTGTCAATCCGCTGTCAGCCATCGTCCAGCAGACAGCAAAGGTTCGTACCCAGCAAGCTCGACTCGAATATTGCGGATGCTGCGATTGCCGACAACCCGGCAATCACCGATCAATCGAGGCCGGTCCGCGATCAGTAAGCAGATCGTGGGGCCTACGCGCCCTGCTCCAGGCCGACATCGGTCACATCAGCTTGTCGAGCGTGACAGGCAGGTCGCGAATGCGCTTCCCGGTGGCGTTGTAAACCGCGTTGGCGACCGCGGCGCCGGTGCCTGTAATGCCGATTTCGCCGATGCCATGAGCGCCCATCGGCGTGTGCGGATCGGCGATGTCGGTCCAGATCACCTCGATCGGCGGAACATCCAGATGCACCGGCACGTGATAATCGGCCAGGCTGGCGTTCATGATGCGACCGTTGCGCTCGTCGAACTCGGTTTCCTCCATCAGCGCCAGTCCGAGGCCCATGATAATGCCGCCGCGGAACTGGCTTGCAGCCGTCTTCGGGTTGAGGATCCGGCCGCAATCGAATGAGCCGAGTACACGGTTGACCCGCGTCTCACCGGTCACGGCATTGACGCGCACCTCGCAAAAGATGGCGCTGTAAGAGTGCATCGACCAGTGTTGCAGTTCAAGCGGCGCAGGCGCGCTCGCCTCGGCCACAACCTCGTCGCGTCCCGCACGCGACAGGATGGAAGCGTAGCTCTCGTGGCGTTCCGGCTCATCGAGCTTGGCCAGGCCTGCATCGTAGCCGCCGACCTGGTCGGCGCCGAGCCCCGCCAGCGGCGAATCGTTTCCCGCGAGCTTGAGCAACTCGGTCACAAGCACGCGCTGGGCGGCGATTACGGCCGCTCCGATGGATGCCGTCTGCTGCGAGCCACCCGCCAGGATCACACCGGGAAGGGTCGAATCCCCGTATTCGATCGAAACAGAATGAAGCGGCAGGCCAAGCCTTTCGGCGGCGACGGATAAGTTCACGGTAGCCGTGCCCATTCCCATCTCATGCGCCGCCACCGCCACCGTCGCCCGGCCGTCGCGGGTGAGCGTGATGCGAGCCGCGCCACCAGGCATGCGGTAATAGGGATAGGTGCCGGTCGCGCACCCCATGCCGACCAGCCATTCTCCTTCACGGCGCGTCCCGGGCGCGGTTCGCTGGCTCCACCCAAAGCGCTCGGCGCCAGCCCGATAGGCTTCGACGATATGCCTTGACGAAAAGGGAGTGCCTTCGGTCGGATCCTTCTCCGGCTCGTTGCGGATGCGCAGTTCGATCGGGTCCATGCCGAGTTCTTCGGCCAGTTCGTCAATGGCACATTCGAGCCCGAATGTGCCGACAGCTTCGCCGGGCGCCCGCATGAAGGTGTTAGCCGCCATGTCTATATACGCCACCTCGACATCGAGCTTGAAGGTGTCGGCGGCATAGCCGCTGCGCGTCGCAATAATAAACGGCTCGGGAAAGGCATTGTGCCGGGTCATCACGGTGACGCCAGTGTGGATGATCGAGGTAAAACGGCCATCCGGCTGCGCGCCGATCGCCACATGCTGTTCGGTCAGGCCGCGGCCGCCGACCACCCTGAACACGCCTTCGCGCGACAGGGCGATCCGCACCGGCCGGCCGGCAAGCTTCGCCGCCGCCGCACCCAGCACCTGGTGCTGCCACAGGCACTTCGAGCCGAAGCCGCCGCCCACATAGGGCGACGTGACATTCACCTGCTTCTCGTCGATGTCGAAGATCTTCGCCAAGGACCAGGCGGTGTGCGCCACGCCTTGCGAGGCATCATGCACCCTCAGTTCCTCGCCATTCCATGCCATAGTCGCGGCGTGCGGCTCGATGGCATTGTGGTTTTGGCGAGGTGTGCGGTAGGTCACGGATATCTTGTGCGGGGCCGCAGCCAATTGCGCCTCGGCATCGCCGATTTCCAGCTTCAGCGGTTCGCCCATGAATTGACCCGGCTCGGTGCCCTGCGCCTTGGCAGCGGCCAGCGAAGTGGTCGCCGGCTCGGCCTCGTATTCGACGCGGATCAGTGACTTGGCATGATCCGCCTGCTCCTGGGTTTCTGCCACGACGACGGCGATCGGTTGGCCGTTCCAGTGAATACGATCGTCCTGCATGACCGCCAGATTATCGCCGCCCGCCGCCTTGGCATTCGTCATGAACAGCGGCGTCGGCTTCATGGGCGGCGCATTGAGGTGCGTCATCACCAGAACCACGCCCGGCGCTTCCGACGCAGCCTTGATGTCCAGGGCAGCGATCCGGCCCTTGGCGATCGTGCTGAACGCCACAGCCGCGTAGGTCATGTCGGCGAGCGGGAACTCGGCGGAGAAACGGGCCGCGCCCTTGACCTTGAGAGGCCCGTCGATCCGCGACATGGGTTTGCCGACATGCCCATGCTGGTGATGGATGAGCGGATCGGGCTTCCCGCCTGGCAACCAGCTGTCGGGTGCCAGTTCAATGGCTTTCTTCATCAGGCCCTGGGCCGCGCCCTTGGCCGCCTCGCCGGCTTGTTCCAGGATGCTCATGCGGCTTCTCCCGCCAATTCGCCAAGCACGCTGACGATGGTGCGCTTGGCCAGTTCGATCTTGAACGCGTTGTCACGCAACGGAACGGCGTCCGCGAGTTCCGCTTCCGCGGCCGCCCGAAAGGCCTCGGCGGTAACAGGACCGTCTTTCAGCGCCGCCTCGGCCTTCCAGGCCCGCCAGGGCTTGTGCGCCACTCCGCCGAGGGCGAGGCGCACCGCCTTGACGGCACCGTTCTCCACCCGCAGCGCCGCGGCGACGGAGACAAGGGCAAAAGCATAGCTCGCGCGGTCGCGCACCTTGCGATAGGTTGAAGCCATTGTCAGCGGCGGCAGTTCGACGGCGGTGATCAACTCGCCTGGCTCCAGAACCGTCTCGATTTCGGGGTGTTCGCCTGGCAGGCGGTGAAGATCGGTCAGCGGCAGTGTCCGCTTGCCTGTCCTGCCTTCGAGATGGACCTTGGCATCGAGCGCGGCCAGCGCCACGCACATGTCCGAAGGATGCGTCGCGACACAGGCCGGCGAGGCCCCCAGAATTGCGTGCATGCGATTGAAGCCGTCCGCGGCATCGCAGCCTTGTCCGGGGGTTCTCTTGTTGCAGCGCGATCCCTCGTCGTCGTAGAAATACGCGCAGCGTGTGCGTTGCAGGATGTTGCCACCCACCGTCGCCATGTTGCGGATCTGAGCGGAGGCGCCGGCAAGGATGGCGCGGGCCAGAACGGGATAGCGCTCGCGCACCGCGCGGTGCTCGGCCAAGGCGGTGTTCCGGACTGCCGCTCCGATCAGCAATCCGCCCTCATGCTCATCTATGTTTGCCGGCAGCCCGGTCACATCCACCAGGATGGCCGGGCGCTCGATCGTCTCGCGCATCAAGTCCACCAGATTGGTGCCGCCGCCAAGATATTTGGCTGCCTCAAGGCCTGCTCTCTGTACCGCCTCGGCCGCGTTTGTCGCTCGGGAGTATTGGAACGGGGTCATGCTGCCATCTCCGGGCTATCGGGCCGGTAAGGCTGCGCGGCCTCCTTGCTGATAAACGTCGCGGCGATCGCATCGATGATGCCGTTATGCGCGCCGCACCGGCACAGATTGCCGCTCATGCGCTCTGCCAGCTCTTCGCGGCTGGCAGGGATTGAACCGGCTCTCAGATCGCCGGTCACGTGGCTGGGAAGGCCCCGCCCCAACTCCGCCACCATGCCGATGGCGGAGCAGATCTGTCCCGGCGTGCAATAGCCGCACTGGAAACCGTCGCGGTCGATAAACGCCTGCTGAAGCGGATGAAGCTCGTCTCCTTGCGCAAGACCCTCGACAGTGGTGACAGCGCGCCCTTCGGCCTGCACGGCAAGGGTCAGGCAGGAAACCACGCGTTCGCCGTCGAGCAGGACCGTACAGGCCCCGCACGCGCCCTGATTGCAGCCCTTTTTTGTGCCCGTGAGCCGGAGTTCCTCGCGCAGAAGATCAAGCAGCGAAACCCGTGGGTCGGCGGGCAGTGGCACGGCTGAGCCGTTGACGATAATGGACATGGCGACCTCGCTATCGGCGTAGAGAAGGTTACTTGGCGCTCGCGACGGAGGGGTCAACCCACGTCGAGACATCCGATAGCGATTGAGTGCAATCTTCGCTGCCTGGCCCGAGGGCCAGGACGCAAGAACTGTTCAGCCTCGGTGCGTCGTCACAGTTTGACGGCACCTTCCCTGGCCCATAGGCGCAGCTTGCGACAGGCCTCGATGAACGGCTGCACCGAGGCGGCGGAATCGAATTCGATGAGACCCACATCCGCCTCAAGAGCGATTGAGACCGGGCGTCACTCGCGGCCACGCTGCCTTGCATTCCGTGGCCGCGAGTATTTTTCTTATGCTGTACTCGTGAAAGCGAGGCGGCAGTCATCGGGCCATCTTCAGTCTTTCACATAGGCGCCAGGCTGGCGGCCGCCCTTTGCCGCTTTTTGGTAGTGGGTCAGTACAACCCTGCCGAATGCACTTGCGCACGTAAAGAGCGGATCGAAGGAAACCCCGACATCAAGCATGTCAGCACGTCATTTTCGGAACGCCAGAATCTTAAGATGCGCATGCACATGCGCCGCTTCACGCGCCTGACCAACGGCTTCTCAAAGAAGGTTGAGGCTCACGCAAATGCTGTTGCCCTGCACTTCATGTATTATAATTTTGTGCGAATTCATGCTTCTCTGCGCGTAACCCGGCGATGGCCGCTGGCGTCACCGACAAGCTTTGGGAGATCGCGGATATCGTGGCACTGATCGAGGCGAAGGAAGCTGAAAGGCCGGTCGTGCGCGGCCGTTACGAGAAGCGGGCAGTAGCATGACACTGAGGCAAAGGGTCTCGCTCGCCTCAAAAATCACGCTGTCCTATGTGTTCGGCGTGATTGGAGGTTTGTTAGCCGTGTCAAATCCTTCGCCGGAGATTCCATGGTCTGAGACACTTTCGCTTTTCGTCGTTTATGTTGCGGCCGGCTTCCTAATGTCTTGGCCGCTTTACTTAGCAGCAGTTGCTGCAGCCATCGCTTTCCCACGCTCTGTTGCCGCAAGACCGGGAACGTGGACTTCAGCGGCGGTTCTTATCGCAGCAAGTTTTTCTTTTTTGATCCTTCCGTGTGACGGGCATTTCAGATCACTCGCTACGCTAGGGGCACTCGCTGCTCTGCTCGCCGGCTTTTGTTTCTATTGCATAGCAAGGCCGACGGGTCAGATTTCAAACTGACCCACTACCCCGCTTTTGCATCCTTTGAGTGTTCGGCTATAGAGGGACCAGCGCCGGAGGTCTTCTCAATGGCCGGGCTCGGTGTTGCCTGCGGTCTTTGGTTTTGGCCGTTCGACTGAAGGGTTCGATCCTCCACTTCGCCTTGTTTTCGCGTGAGGCCCATTGCGCCCCCAGGCTTATGATTGCCGGCCGGTTGGGTGATGAATAACATCGCTGCTGAAAGAGGGTTCCATCACAGGCCGGCGGAAATTGCCGCTGTTTCCATGCAAAATCATAACGAGCGGTTGCGCCTCTAATCCGGAATAGCGCCAGGCACTGGCCCCAGTGCGGCGAGACAATGCTGATGGCGCCCCATCAGCGGGATCATCTCGAAAAAGCCGTGAACGTGTTTCGGCTCCCTTGTTGATCCGATCGTCGGACTCGATCGGGGCGTCCTGCTCGTTGATCGCCTCAGCGATATATTCCGGGAGATCGCCCACCTCGTCGCGAATGTCGTCAGGATCGATGCCTACCGCGTGGCTTGACTTCACTCAATCCGAGGGCCCGATAAGCCAAGGTCGGAATTCACGGGTTAATTCCTCAAAGCGACCCTTGCGGGCTGCTATTTTGGTGTGGAAGTTGCATTGACGGACTCTACCGACCTGGGTTCGGAGGACATTGTGAGCTTAAGGCGCTGTTGGCGAAGACGTGCCGTTTTCGCCAACCTCGCCTGGCGTTCAGCCTCCAGCACCAATTTGGACTCTCTGTTCGCTCTTTCTATTTTTTCCCTGTCGATTTTTCGACGTTTCAAGCCAACCTCCCTGCCTCCATCGATTCCGGTGCAAAAATGCGACGAGCAGCCGAATGTTCCGCACGAATCAGGGTTCCACTGGGCAAGACCGCCGCCAGTCGATAATTGCGCTTGCCTTGCGGTTGCAGCCATCGTGCCACATGCTGAATGTGGAAATTCAAATTGCTCGTGAGAATGACCGATGCGGACATCGCTCTACGATCTCAGCGTGCCAACCTTCCTGCAGACCGTGAGATCCATCGGAGGTTTCCTCGACCGTGCGGCCACGCATTTCTCGAACACCGGTGTCGATCCCGATAATATCGTGCACACCCGCCTCTTCGACGACATGGCACCCTTCCATTTTCAGATCGAGGCGGCGTGGCATCATTCCGTTTGGGGGGTCGAGGCCCTCAAGTCCGGCGCGTTCACCCCTCCCGCCTTGGTCGGACCTGTTCCCTTCGCTGACCTGCAGGCCATGATCGGCAAGGCAGAAACGACGCTGGAGGCGTTCATCCCCGATGAGGTCAACGGCTGCTCGGGCAAGCACCTGGACCTTCAGATCGGCCCGCGAAGGCTTGCCTTCACCGCGGAGACCTTCATCCTCTCTTTCTCGCTGCCAAATTTCTATTTCCATGCCGTCACCACATACAACATCCTGCGTTCGCGAGGCGTGCCGCTCGGTAAGCATGATTACGAGGGTCGGCTGCGCACCAGATCATCCTGAGATGAAATCTAGCCTCAACGGAAGGACCTCGGCACTCCACCAGTTTCTGCTAGTCTGACTTGCCCGGCAGTATCGAACCCAGAACCTGCCTGACGGTCCCGCGAATAACACCGGTTTCACTGGGATCGCCCTTTGCAAGCGACGATGTCAGGTTTTTGATCTGGTCGAAGGTGAAATGCGGGGGAAGTGGCGGGACCTCGGGATCGGTCTTGACCTCAAGGACGACGGGGTAATCGGACGCGAATGCTTCGTCCCAGGCCGGTCCGAGGTCTTCTGGGCGATCGACAAACAAGCCTTCAAGACCGATCAGTTCGGCAAACCGATGATAGGGCACGTCCGGGATACGCTGCGACGCCTCGAACTTCGGGTCGCCTTCCATGACCCGCTGCTCCCAAGTAACTTGATTGAGATCCTGGTTGTTGAAGACGCAGATGATGAACCGGCCGTCCGGCCAGGACGACTTCCAGTATTTGGCGACGGTGATCAGTTCCGCCATGTTGTTCATCTGCATGGCTCCATCGCCAACAAGCCCCACCACCGGCCGGTCCGGGTGCGCGAACTTGGCGGCGATCGCGTAAGGGACAGCGGCGCCCATCGAGGCGAGGCCGCCGGAGAGCGATGCCATCATCCCCGGCCTGATCCTGACGTCACGCGCGTACCAATTCGCGCAGGATCCGGAATCGCTCGTCAGAATGACATTGTCCGGCAATCTCGGCGAAAGCTCCCATGCCACCAGTTGCGGATTGACTGGGTCGGCTTTTGTCTTGGCTCGCTTCTCCAGAAGTTTCCACCAGTCGGCTACGCTCTTCTCGATCTGTTTGCGCCACTTGTTTTTCTTCTGCTTCAACAATGGCAGCAGAGCCTTGAGCGTCTCAGTTGCATCGCCGACAAGATTGACGTCCATCGGATAGCGCAAGGACATCATGCCGGGCTTAAGATCGATCTGGACGCCTTTGGCCTGACCTTCTTTTGGCAGGAACTCCGAATAAGGAAAGCCGGATCCGACCATCAGCAACGTGTCGCAGTCCCGCATCAGGTCCCAGGAGGGTTCCGTTCCGAGCAACCCGATCGAGCCAGTTACCCAAGGGAGAAAATCCGGTAAAGCCGCCTTGCCGAGAAGCGCCTTTGCGGCACCCGCGCCAAGGCGATCGGCGATGTCGATCACCTCTTGCGTCGCGGCAAGGGCACCAGCGCCGACGAGGATTGCGACACGCTCGCCTTCGTTGAGGATATCGGCGGCCGCTTTCAAATCATCCGCGTGTGGAACAACCAACGGCTTGCGATAGCCGACGCCGGAATGCACCGTGCCGTGAGCGCGGGACGGTTCCTCATAAGGCATCTCCTGCAAGTCGTTCGGCAGGACGAGCGCCGTCACGGTTCGGTTTGCCAGCGCAATGCGAACGGCCCGGTCAACGAGGTGACGGACCTGTGCGGGCACGGCGGCCTGATGGACGAAATTTCCCGCCACATCCTTGAACAGCGAGGCAAGATCGACTTCTTGCTGGTAGTGGCCGCCGATCGCGCTACGCGCCTGCTGGCCGACAATGGCCAAGACGGGCTGGTGGTCAAGGCGCGCATCATAAAGACCTGTCACGAGGTGCGTCGCGCCGGGACCGGAAGTTGCTATGCAGACGCCAAGTCCGCCAGAAAACTTGGCGTAGGCCGACGCCATGAACGCGGCCATTTCCTCATGTCGTGCCTGGACGAATTCAATCTTCCCATCCGCACGGTTGAGGGCCCCGAAGACGCCGTTGATGCCGTCACCGGGGTATCCGAACATCCGCCGTACGCCCCAGGCGTGGAGGCGCGAGATCAGGAAATCGCCAACAGTTTTAGACATGAGAGGAGCCTTTCGATCATGGCTGGAAAGCGAATTAACCAGCGTGGCGACGTCCCGTTCCCAGCCTCGCCACTGTTCTCCAGCTCTTGATCCGACCCATCGGTCTGCCGAGCTCCTTATCGATCAATGGTGTTCACCGCTCCCAGAAGCTTCCCTGCCCGCCGGGGTTCAGCTCCCAGCGACACGCCGGGCGGCTGCCTCGGGATCATCGCGTGCCAATTCAGACGGACCTTGTTGCAGAGCCTGGTCTCGACCGACTTCCTTGCCAATCTTGTAAGCGGCATAGACGATGCCGAGACCGATCAAAAACCTGAACATGGAAATCTCCTTCGGCGGGAAACCCAATCGTTGACGGGTGGTTCCGGGATGCGTGCGATGACATTGCGCGCGGGCAAGGGGTTTGGCCGAAGCCCCCGCGCCTATTCGCCCAATATGATCCCGGAAGCTATGATTTGAGCCGTGCGCCCTGTTAGCCTTCCGCGTTTCACGAGCGTGGGTTTGACATAGGGTTTTCTCGTCATCACAGATCCACTGATGCCGGATACCGTTTACCTGCCAAGGCGGCATTGCGGCCTAAACGGTCTTCGCGCGCCAGTGTTCCACAGGACTCACATGGTTCTGCTGATGAACAAATGCGATATGCAACGGCTTGAGTTTCCGAGGGGGACGAGATCGATCTGAAATCGGCAGCCGAGGAGGGGGTCGAGCGATGTGTCCGGGGCCTGAGGGTCATGTGCCCGCGGCCAAATCGGTGCCGGTAAGGTTGATTTCGCGTGGCGGATAGCAGGCAGCGGTCTTTCTTGCCTGACGCAAAAAGACCACCAGTGAGGCAGCAAGCCGCTCGACCTTCGTACGTCGAGCCAAGAGGCAGGAATCGGCCAGATCACGGCCGTGACCGCCGAACGACGTCACACCAACTCAATTGCCGTTAACTCGAAAAGTGCTGCCTTTAACCTATGAGTGGGAGTGGCTTGCAGCATTCCTTTTCCTTGTCGCGGCGGCCTTCTTCGCAGAGGCCGACCTCTCGGCCGCGGAACGAGATGCCTGGGCTTTGCCGCCCTTCTCTCCCCCCTTGTGAGCTGCAGGATGGCCGGTGTGCTTTCCACGTCCCGATCCGCCCTCTTTCTTGCCGCCGCCGTCATCCTTGTTTACCGTTGCCCAGGCACGACGTTCGGCTTCCTTTTCCGATACCCCGCGATGCTCGTAGCCCTCGGCGATGTGATCAGCTTTACGCTCCTGCTTGTCAGTGTATTTCGACTTGTCGCCACGTGGCATCGTGACCTCCTGTTTCTCTAACGGTTGCGAACGAACACATCCCGATTTGGTTCCAGATTGCCAAGACATCCGAGCGCGACGCCACTGGGCGATCGAATATCAACCAAGCCCCAAACCTCTGTCGGAACTCTCGGGCTGCCGGACCAGCGAACCCGGCGTGGCCGATCGCTTCCAATCAGCTGCCTTGCAAATTCGCCCGTCCAGAAATGCAGCCATGCCCGGCGAGCACCGCCGACTTCGCCCGGCAAGCACCAGGCGGTCCAACCCGCCGGAGCCCACAACGCGGCGGGGTCAATCGCTTCGTGACGTTTTTCGGCGGCGTGTGCGCCGCTTGGCGACGATTTTGAGCGGCACAGGCGGCGCCGAAGCCAGCGCGCCCAAGGCCGCCTGTACCATACCGGACGCGACGAAATCCGCGCTGATGTCCTTGGCCAGATTGTCGGCGTCCTCCTTGTCGGCCCCGTCGAATTTGAACCATAGCGCGATCCCGACCCTGAGGTCCGCTTTGGCCCGCTTCAGCCGGCGCACCAGAAAGCGGGCATGCTTGACGGAATCCTGGTTGAGGAAGCCGACCACCACTGTATCGACGCCGCCCAACTCAAGGCGACGAATTGTCGACGGCTCCAAGTCTACAAAGCTCGCCTTTGACACCGTAGCGCCCTGCACTTCCAACACCTGCGCCAGCATCGCCGCCGCCGCGTCGTCGAGTGGACCGCGGCCGCCAGCGCAAAGCACCGTCAATCCCGAGCCATCCGGCAATTCGGCATAGCCATTCTTCGCGGCCTCATTGTCCTCGATCGACCCCGCATCCTCGCCGATAACCGGGGCATCCTCCTCGTCCATCTCGTGTTGAGCGCTGTCTTCGAGGTTCGCGACCAGCGTCAGCGCGCTGGTTGCCACCTGCTGAATCTGCTGGTCGTCCATTACGCCACGGACGCGGTCCTTCTCACCGAGCAGCAAGGCGGGCAGGGCCACCTTGTCGTAGAATTCGACCAGGTAATTCTCGTCGAGAGTTTCCTCGGCATGGTCTGTTGCCTCGTCGGGATCGCCTGCCAGCAGCCGTTGGTACAGCCGCGCGTGGGCCTCCAGTACCGGCTCGTTGCCGAACAGCACATCGAGGAATTCGAACTGCGGTACATGCCGGCCAAGCACCACCAGACAAACCGTGAGCGGTGTCGACAGGACCAATCCCAGCGGACCCCATAGCCATGTCCAGAAGATTGCCGCAACGATGATGGCCAATGGCGAAAGCCCCGTGCGCGATCCATACAGCCAAGGCTCGATGACATTCCCGGTGATCAACTCCATCGCCACGAATAGAGCTGCCGTCCACAACACAAGCGACCATCCTGGCGCCACCGCCAGCGCAAGGAAGAGGGGCAGCAGCGCGCCGATCACGGGTCCGATATAGGGAACGAAACGAAGGGCCAGCGCCAGCAGTCCCCACAGGAGCGCGTTGGGGATGCCCAACACCCATAGCCCGATCGCAATCGGGATCGCGTAGATCAGGTTGACGACCAATTGCATCAGCAAGTAGCGCCCTACCCGCGAGCCGGCGTCCTGCAGCGCCTGCGTCGTCCGATGAAGGTCGCCGTAGCCAACAAGGCGAATGAAACGGTCGCGCAGATCTTCCCGCTCCAGAAGCATGAAGATGACGACGATGACGATCAAGCCAGCCGACCCCAAAGGGCTGATCAGCGGACCAATGATGTTCTGGAGGATTTCGAGCGGCTTTTCCTTGGCAACGATTTCAACCGGCACCGGGTCGCGTTTCAGGGTTTGCGGGGAGGCTGGAAGCGAAGGCTCTTGCCTGTTGATCTCCTGGCCAACCCGCTCGACTACACTGCTCAATCTCGAGATCACGCCGCCGCCCACTCCCGTCTCCTTGAGAGAACGGACCTTGGTGAGGATGTTTGACTGGTAAAGCGAGATGTTCTGAGCGAGTTCGCTGACCTGCGACGCGACAATAAAGCTGAACAGCGCCAGAACCGCGAATGCCCCGAGCACGCTCAGGATGACCGCGGCAAGGCGCGGCATGCCTGCCCGTTTGAGCGCCGAGACCAGAGGAGCGAGTGCAAAGGTCAGGAGCAGCGCGATCGCGATCGGCAAGAACACTTCTCGTCCGAAATACAACGCCGCAACAGTGGTTACGACGGTGGCGACGGTCGGCAGCGCCGTACGCCGACGCGCTAAGGAAAGGGGTCCTCCCAATCCGGAACTGGGGGAGATGCCGTTACGATCGATCGCCAAGAAATTCCTCCGCCTGCCCACCAAGATCATAAACGCTAAAGTGGGATATGTTTTCCATCAAATAGCGGTTTCCCTGGCCGGAACGAGGGCGCATCGAGAGCCATGTCTATGGGCACGACGCCTGCGGCAATGCACTCCCTATGGCTTGCCCGACCGCAGCGAAAGCACCCGTCAGTACGCATCACAGGGCCGGCACTGAGCCCAACACTCAACCCGGCCAAATCGATGGCCCTCAAAATCAACACGCGCACGCGCAAAAGCGAGCACCGACCTGGAACATCACAGGGCGCATGACGTTTGGCACCGTAATGCAATCAAGGAGGCCCGTGTCATGGATTGGAATCGTGTCGAAGGAAATTGGAAGCAGGTCAAAGGCAAGGTCAAAGAACAGTGGGGCAAGCTTACTGACGACGACCTCGACCGTATTGCCGGCAGACGTGATCAACTCGAAGGCAAGATCCAGGAGCGCTACGGCATTGAGAAGGATCGTGTGCGGCGCGATATTGACGATTGGTACCAACGGCAAGACTGGTAGGTATCGCCTGGCACGTCGTGTGAGCTTCTTCTTACCGGCGACCGGCATGGGAACGCGGCTTGCAGCCGACGCAGCTCGCGGCTTCATCCCGGGGCCGGGTTATGATGCGCTCACCTCCTCCGCTAGGCGGCCTCGCGACGCTCTCTACACCCCATTGCTCTTGCTGGCGCCGGATGGTGTCAAGCGGCCGGCGTCCTCACTTGGCTAGGCTGTTTTGATTCCTTTAGGCTCCACATTTGCGATCGCCAAAAAAATGGTTTCGAGCAAATCCTTGTCGTGGAAGGGTTTGCCGAGCAAGGGCACGTCCGCCGGTCGATCGGCGATCTGGCTAGCATCGGCATAGCCGGTTATGATAACCGCAGGCCAGTCGGAGCGCAGAGTGCGTGCGAAGCGGATAACGTCCACGCCCGATACGAGTGGCATGGCAAAGTCGGTAACGATGACATCGAAATCATTAGGAGCGCGCTCGATCAGCGCCAATGCCTCGGGCCCTCCTGCGGCGCAGGTCACATCAAAACCATGCTGACGGAGAGACTCGGCTGTCAGCTGCCGCAACGCGTTACTATCATCGATCAGAATGATCGATGGGCGCCTCGTGTCGGCGTCTAGGCGTATATGTCCGACGTCGGTCTCAGCAGCAGGACCGTCTGGCTCCGCGACGGAGCGTGGCAGCCAGAGTTGCATGCTCGTTCCACGATCAACGACGCTGTCTATGCGAAGTGCACCGCCGGATTGCCTCATAAAGCCATAGACCGTACTGAGGCCCAGACCGGTCCCTTTCCCGACCGGCTTTGTCGTGAAGAAAGGTTCAACGACCTTGGCGAGAATATCAGGAGCTATGCCAGAACCTGTATCCTTGACCGTCACAACGACATAGTCACCCGCCGAAACGTCCGCCGAAGACCTCCTAAGTGAACGGTTGTGCGCTTGCACGGTTATCGTACCGCCGGAGGGCATGGCATCACGCGCGTTGAAAACCAGATTCATTAAAGCCAGCTCGAGCTGTCCGGCATCGACGTGCACCGGCCACACCGTGTCGTCGATTTGCCAGTCGAATCGGACCAACGCTCCCAAAACAGGTGCGACCAACCCGTTCATGCTGTCGCCCAGCACTGCCAGGCGCACCGCTTCCGGCTTTAGGGTCTGCCGTCGGGAGAAAGCCAGCATTCGCGTGACCAGGTCAGCTCCTTGTTTCGCGGAACGCCGCATCAAGTCGAGGACCTGCCGTGCTTGACCGTCCAATGTCGCGCGGCGTTCGAGCAACCCCAATCCACTGAGAATTGCAGCCAGCAGGTTATTAAAGTCATGCGCCAGGCCACCCGTCAGTTTGCCGATGGCGTCGAGACGTTGTGATTGTAGCAGTTGATCCTCGAGGCCACGCTGATCGGTAACGTCGAGCAGCGTCCCGAGGATTTCGGACTCGCGGCCGTCAGCGCCGTTCGACATGACGCCTTGGTCAAGAAAGATGCGATACTCGCCGTTGGCGCACTTCCAGCGGAATTCGCACGTATACGAGCCAGCCGTTTTGGCCGCCAGAAGTGCCTGCTCGAGCCGTGCCAGATCGTCGGGATGGACCCGCTTGAGCCCGAATCCTGGATCGGAAGTCATATCCGCAGGCGAAAAGCCGGTCAAACGCTCGACACCTTTGGTGACAAAGCGCGTCGCAAAGGGCGGCTCGGCCGTCCGCGCGTGAAAGCAGACCGGCAGCGAACTCAGTATGGCATCCTGCCGTTCCTCCGCGCTGCGCAGAGCCCGTTCCGCCTGAAGCTTTTCCTTCTGCGCCTGCAGCGCCTGCGCCAGCAGTCCCTGCTCAATTCCCGCCTTCCGCTGGATTTCGATCGTCTTTTCGTGAAGCTCGACAAAAACCGCGACCTTCGAACGCAGCATGGTCGGATCAAATGGCTTGAACACATAATCCACCGCGCCGGCATCATAGCCGCGCAGCATATGGGCGTCCTCCTTGTTGATCGCGGTGAGGAAGATGATTGGCGTGCGTTTGGACTGTTCGCGCTGTCGGATAAGCGCGGCTGTTTCATACCCATCCAGCCTTGGCATCAGGACATCGAGCAGGATAACGGCGAAGTCTTCTTTCAGCAGAAAACGTAGGGCCTCTTCGCCCGACTGAGCGCAGAGGACGTCGCCGGTGGTGGCGAGCACTTCGCTGATCGCCAGCAGATTGCGCTCATCGTCGTCCACGGCGAGAATACGTGCCCGTGCCGGTCCTTCCGGCAGCTGAACGACACCAGGTTTCCTCGCTCTGCTTCTTTGCAATTTTTGCATCGAATAGCCGTCAGTTCGCCGCCACGAGCATTTTTTCCGGGGTGTCACCGCGTGACCGGGAACGCCCAATCCAGACACGAAGCAGCGCCAGCAAGAGATCGAGATCGACTGGCTTGGCGATGTAGTCGGAAGCCCCCGCGTCCAAGCATTTTTTCCGATCACCCTTCATCGCTTTGGCCGTAACCGAAATCAGCGGAATGTGAGCTATTGAGGATGTGGTGCGGATTTGCCGCATCGTCTCGTAGCCGTCCATTTCCGGCATCATGATATCGATCAACGCTGCATCGACGTCAGGCGTATGTTCCAGCAGCGCTATGCCGTCGCGGCCTCGTTCAGCGTGCAGAACTTGGATCCCATAGGTCTCCAGAACGCTGGTGAGGGAATAAATGTTGCGAATGTCGTCGTCGACGATCAGAACCTTCGCACCGGTGAGATCGGACTTGGCGTCCTGTTCTGTTTCGATCATGCTTTCTTCGCGGCCTTCTCCCGGAAGGGTGGCTGAAATATGCAGCGCCAACTGGGCGAAATTCTCGGCGCGCGGCGCATTCGCAAAAGCCGGATTCAGCGACAGGACCGGGTCAAGCGCATCAGGATGGGGGGCAAAGAACAAAAGTTTCGGCAAGGCTTCGCCGAATTGGCCGGTGACCTCGTCTAGTGCCTGCGCATTGTCTTTGGCCGAGCGTCCAAACCCGAGCACGACGGCATCATACGAGGCGATCCCGATGTCGTCCGCATTTGCCGCGATCCGACCAACCGCGGTGACCGAGGTGACGCCGTCGCGGATCGCTTCGACCAGCGATAGCCGGCGATCCGGATCGGGGTCGGCGACCAGAACGCGGCGTTGGATGCGCAGCTTTCTGGAATGAATGTCCTGAAACACCTGCATCAGTTCATCCGATGATACGGGCTTGGTGGAAATGCTGGAGGCGCCCTTGCGCGCGAGGCTATTAATATCTCCCGCACCCGAGATAACGTGGACGGGGATTGTCCTCGTCTTCTGATCATGGCGTAACAGATCAAAAAGCACCCAGCCGTCGATATCCGAAAGCCCGAGATCAAGCGTAATGGCATCGGGAACCAGCTTGCGCGCCAATGCCAAAGTGCCGGAACCAGCGTTTGACAAGACGCCTTTCAACCCGGCCGAACGTGCGAGGCCAAGCAACAAGCCTCCGAAGGTCGGGTCGTCCTCAACGATCAGAACGACCCGATCGGTCGGCGAGATAGAATCGCGGTCATCGATTAACTCGGCCGAAGGCGGACTGTTGGGGGATGCTGGCGCTGAGACTTCTTCCGCCACAGGAAGCAAGGCCGATTGCACTGTCGCCATTCTGGGGCCGTCGAACGGAATAACCAGCGTGAACGTCGATCCTTTGCCCGGTGTGCTTTCGACACGCAATTCGCCGCCAAGCAACCGGGCGATTTCCCGACTGATAGAGAGCCCCAGACCCGTACCGCCATATTTACGACTGGTGGTGCCGTCGGCTTGCTGAAAGGCTTCGAAAATAAGCTTTTGCTTATCCTCAGGTATGCCAATGCCGGTGTCGGTCACGGCAATCGCGAGAGCCTTTCTCGGGTGCGCGGCGCCGTTGCGGCGACCAGTTTTCTCGACCCGAAGGTTCAAACCGACCTCACCTTCGGAGGTGAATTTGAATGCGTTCGAAAGCAGGTTGAGGACAATCTGCTGCAAGCGCTTCTCGTCCGTGCGGACAGTATCTGGAAGGGCCGGGTCGACCTCGATGGTGAAGCCAAGTCCCTTGTCGGCCGCCAGCTGACGGAACGTGCGCTCCATATGCTGGCGCAGGTGTGACACCGGCATATCGTTGATATCGATGGAGACCGTGCCTGATTCGATCTTCGACAGATCGAGGATGTCGTTGATGAGGCTGAGAAGATCGGTTCCGGCGGAATTGATCGTGCGCGCGAATTCGACCTGCTTTTCGTTGAGATTGCCTTGCTGGTTGGTCGCCAGGAGATTTGAAAGAATGAGCAGTGAATTGAGTGGCGTGCGCAGTTCGTGACTCATATTGGCCAGGAACTCGGACTTGTATTTCGAAGTCAGCGCCAGTTGCTCGGCTTTCTCCTCCAATGCGCGTCGCGCCATCTCGATTTCGAGATTCTTGTTTTCCACCTGCTTCTTTTCGTTTTCGAGCAGCTGTGCCTTTTCCTGCAGCTCCTCGTTCGTGGCATGCAGCTCTTCCTGCTTCTTGGTCAGTTCAGTCTGGCGCGCTTGTAATTCCGAGGTCAGCAGTTGCGACTGCTTGAGCAGGCCTTCGGTGCGCATTGTCGCGGCTATGGTGTTGAGAACGATGCCGACGGACTCCATCAACTGGTTGAGGAACGACTGGTGGGTGTCGCGGAACTCGCCGAACGAGGCAAGTTCGATAACGGCTTTCACCTCATCTTCGAACAAGGCGGGAAGAATGATGACATTGGCCGGCGAGGCGCTGCCGAGGCCTGATGTGACGCGCAGGAATTCCGGCGGGACATTGTCGAGCATGATTGCGCGCTTGTCGGCAGCACTTTGGCCGACCAGGCCTTCGCGCAGGTCGAGGCGCTGCTTGATCGCCGCCTTGCTTTCAGCGCCATAGGACGCCGCCAGCTCGAGATAGGATTCCTCTTCGTCGCGATTGGTAACGTAGAACACCCCATATTGGGCGTTCACCAGCGGCGCGAGTTCGGACATGATGAGCCGCGAGACAGTTGCGAGGTCGCGCTCGCCTTGCAGCATCCGCGAAAACCGGGCGAGATTGGTTTTCAACCAGTCCTGTTCGGCATTCTTCAGCGTCTGATCCTTCAGGTTGCGGATCATTTCGTTGATGTTGTCCTTGAGCGCGGCAACTTCACCCGAAGCTTCGACGCTGATCGAGCGCGTCAGATCGCCCTTGGTGACCGCTGTCGAAACCTCGGCAATGGCACGCACCTGGGTTGTGAGATTGGCGGCGAGCTGATTGACATTGTCGGTCAGGTCGCGCCACAGGCCAGCCGCTCCTGGCACACGCGCCTGTCCGCCAAGCTTGCCTTCGATACCCACCTCGCGGGCGACGTTGGTCACCTGGTCGGCAAAGGTCGCGAGTGTCTCGATCATGCCGTTGATCGTATCGGCAAGGGAGGCGATTTCGCCTTTGGCATCCACCGTCAGCTTGCGTTTGAGATTGCCTTGCGCAACCGCCGTCACCACGTCGGCGATGCCACGCACCTGGTTGGTCAGGTTCGTCGCCATCAAATTGACGTTGTCGGTGAGGTCTTTCCAGGTACCGGCGACGCCTTCGACACGGGCCTGACCGCCGAGTTTGCCCTCGGTGCCAACCTCGCGCGCCACGCGCGTGACCTCACCGGCGAAGGAGTTGAGCTGGTCCACCATCGTGTTGATGGTTGATTTCAGCTCAAGGATTTCCCCCTTCACGTCGACCGTGATCTTTTTCGACAGATCGCCACGGGCAACAGCGGTCGTCACCTCCGCGATGTTGCGCACCTGCCCGGTCAGGTTCTCGGCCATCGAGTTGACGTTGTCGGTCAGATCTTTCCACGTCCCGGCAACGCCGCGCACCTGCGCCTGCCCGCCGAGCTTGCCTTCGGTACCGACCTCGCGCGCGACGCGGGTCACTTCCGAGGCAAAGGAATTGAGCTGGTCCACCATTGTGTTGATGGTGTCCTTCAGCTCCAGAATCTCTCCACGGACATCCACGGTGATCTTCTTCGAGAGGTCACCGAGCGCCACGGCCGTCGTCACCTCGGCGATGTTTCGCACCTGACCCGTCAGGTTGGCGGCCATGGCATTGACGTTGTCGGTCAGGTCCTTCCAGGTGCCGGCAACGCCGCGCACCTGTGCCTGACCGCCGAGCTTGCCGTCCGAACCGACTTCGCGCGCCACACGCGTCACCTCCGAGGCGAACGAATTCAACTGATCGACCATCGTGTTGATGACATCCTTGATCTGCAGGATCTCGCCCAGCGCATCGACCGTGATTTTCTGCGTCAGGTCGCCCGTCGCGATAGCCGTCGCGACCTTGGACACATCGCGTAACTGGACGGTCAGATTGCCGGCCATTGCGTTGACGTTGTCCGTCAAGTCCTTCCAGGTGCCACCGACGCCTTCGACATGAGCCTGTCCGCCTAGTTTGCCTTCCGATCCCACTTCACGAGCGACGCGCGTCACTTCCGAGGCGAAGGAGTTCAACTGATCGACCATCGTATTGACGGTATCCTTGAGCTCCAGAATCTCCCCTTTGACGTCGACCGTGATCTTCTTGGACAAATCACCGCGGGCCACGGCCGTCGTAACCTCGGCAATGTTGCGCACCTGCCCGGTCAGATTGGCGGCCATCAGATTGACGTTGTCGGTCAGATCTTTCCACGTGCCGCCAATGCCCCTCACCTCGGCCTGGCCACCGAGCTTGCCTTCGGTGCCGACCTCGCGCGCAACGCGTGTGACCTCCGAGGCAAAGGAGTTCAACTGATCAACCATCGTGTTGATGGTGTCCTTGAGTTCGAGAATTTCGCCTTGCACCGCCACGGTGATTTTTTTGGAGAGGTCGCCGGAAGCAACCGCCGTCGTCACCTCCGCGATATTCCGCACCTGGCCGGTGAGGTTCTCAGCCATCGAATTGACGTTGTCGGTGAGGTCTTTCCACGTGCCGGCGACGCCACGCACCTGTGCCTGGCCGCCAAGCTTGCCTTCAGTGCCAACTTCGCGCGCTACGCGCGTGACCTCGCCGGCGAAGGAGTTGAGCTGGTCGACCATCGTGTTGATCGTCGATTTCAGCTCGAGGATTTCGCCCTTCACGTCGACGGTGATCTTCTTCGAGAGGTCGCCCAGAGCCACGGCGGTCGTCACCTCGGCGATATTGCGCACCTGGCCGGTGAGGTTCTCGGCCATGGAATTCACATTGTCGGTCAGATCCTTCCAGGTGCCGCCGACCCCTTCGACGCGCGCCTGACCGCCGAGCTTACCCTCCGTGCCGACCTCGCGCGCCACCCGCGTCACTTCCGAGGCGAAGGAATTGAGCTGGTCCACCATCGTGTTGATGGTGTTCTTCAATTCGAGGATTTCGCCCTTGACGTCGACGGTAATCTTCTTCGACAGGTCGCCCGACGCGACGGCGGTCGTGACCTCGGCGATGTTGCGCACCTGTCCGGTCAGGTTGGTGGCCATAGCGTTGACGTTGTCGGTCAGATCTTTCCAAGTCCCGGCGACGCCTTTCACGCGCGCCTGACCACCCAACTTGCCTTCGGTGCCGACCTCGCGCGCCACGCGGGTCACTTCCGAGGCGAAGGAGGCTAACTGGCCAACCATGGTGTTGACGATCTTGCCAATCCGCAGGAACTCCCCACGCAAAGGCCGGCCATCAATTTCGACCATCATCGTTTGCGACAGGTCGCCCTTGGCAACGGCACCGATGACTCGGGCGACCTCGGCTGTCGGCTGGACCATATCCTCGATCAGATCGTTGACGGACCGGACACTTGATTCCCAACTGCCAGTAGCATTGCGAACGCGACCGCGCTCACCTATCCGCCCATCCTTGCCGACAACCCTGCTGAGGCGCTCGAACTCACGCGTCACCTGATCGTTGACGTCCACGATCTCGTTGAAAGTTTCCGCGATTTCGGAATCGACCCCCTTGTATACGTTCTCGATACGGACGGAAAAATCACCGCGGCGGAAGGCTCTTAGAGAATTCAGAATGATTACATGGTCCAGTTCCCTTTTGGATGCCTGCACGGTCACAGCGCCCCTCCGATGCCGATGGATTTGCGTTTGAATAGAAAGCCCCACGGCCGAGCTACATCTCGCCGCAAGCTCGAAAACGTGCCATTTGGATAATGGTTCCATGTCGCTTGGGGGGTGCGCACCGACTGAAAGCCCACGTTCCGGCACGATTGTGGTTCTGACGTTCAGCCTCGAAGGAACGTTTCCTCGAACGCGACGCCGCCAGCTGTGAATCGGCGTGCAAAATTACTCATCAGGGCAACGAAGCCGGAATCGCTAACCTTCGGCCACCGCGTCATCATCGAGCCGACTTCGATAGCATTTTTCCACATGAGGGTTGCGGCGAAATTGCGCGATCTCTTGTGCTTCCGTAGTGCTTACGCGCAAAAAGCGCGATGCCAATTACTGCCGATCAGACTTGCCAAGTCATGATACTACGGCGTTATTTGGCGTCAGTCGCCTCGGTTGTGGAGCAAAACTGACGTCTTGCCTTAGACAGTATCGATCGGGAGCGACCGGTATCGCTTTCCAGTGAGACTCGCCAACGCGTTTACCACGGCCGGCGAAATGACTGGGGTGGCGGGTTCCCCAACACCCAGCGGGGCGTCATCGCTCGGCACGATATGGACATCGATCGCCGCCGGCGCGTCGGACATGTAAGGCGGCCGAAATCCATCGAAGTTCGACTGCTCAACCTCGCCGTCCTTGAGTGTGATGGCCGACATGAGCTGAGTGAGACCGAAGCCGATCGCGCCCTGGCACTGCGCTTCGATGGAAAGCGGATTCACCGGCAGCCCGCAGGCGATGGCAACGGTAACGCGGTGGACCCTTGGCCGATTGTCGACGAGCGACACCTCGGCCGCACAGGCGATACCCGTGTCCCAATAGTCGGCGCAGGCAATGCCGGCGGCATGGCCGGACGCAAGGCCATTTCGCCAGCGGCTCTTCTCCTCGAGCAGGGTCAATGCATCGCGGACCTTGGTGGCCTCGGGATCGAGAAGCTTCAGCCTATAGGCGATGGGGTCGGCTTTGGCGCGAACGGCGAGTTCGTCGATCAGCGTCTCCATGACAAAAGTGTTCTGTGAGTGCCCGACAGAGCGCAGGGTGTAGACCGGCACGTTCACCGCCGGATGGTGTACCGACACCTCAAAGTTCGGGATGCGGTATTTGTTGTTCACCGCTCCCTCGATGACGAGCGGATCAACGCCGTCCTTGATGAAAGTCTTCTCCATCGCCGTTCCGATGATGAACGACTGGCCCACGGCGACGTGTCGCCAGGCCCATGGCATGCCGTCGGTCCCAATGCCGACTTCCACGCGATGGGTGGTCATGGGACGGTAGTAGCCGCTCCGCATGTCGTCCTCGCGCGTGTACATCAGCTTGACCGGCGTGCCGCGCATGCGCTTCGCGATGGCCGCCGCCTCGAAGGGTACCGGACCGTCGAGCGGGCTGCGCCGTCCGAATCCGCCGCCGGCAAAGACCACATGCAACGTGACGTGGCCGGGATCCAATCCGAGCGCCTGGGCGAGCACGCCTTGGTCAAGCGTGGCAAATTGAGACGGAATCCATGCTTCGGCGCGGTCGCCATCATAGCGAAGCGTCATGTTCAAGCACTCGAGCGCGGCTGCGGCCAGATAGGGAAGTTCATAATCCGCGACAATGCGCTTGGAGGGTTCTGTCCGGGAAAGCGCGGTCTTGTCGCCTCGGCTGAGAGCGACGTTTCCCGGCGTTTTGGCGAGGGCCTGATACCTGGCGCGCAATTCGTGGCTGTCGGCGCGCTCCACGCCTGAGAAATCCCAGTCGATCTTGAGCTGGTCCCGTGCCTGTTTCGCGCTCCAGAACCGATCCGCGACCACAGCCACGGCGCTCCCCTTGACGAGGGGAATTTCGAAGACGTCCCGCACACCGTCCATCGAGCGGACCGCTTGCGCGTCGAACGCCTTGACCTTCGCCCCGAATACCGGTGGCCGTGCGATGAGCGCGATCTTCATGCCTGGAAGGTCGATGTCGAGCGCGAATTTTTGCGACCCATCCGTCTTCGGGCGGCTGTCCATGCGGCGCGTCGGCTTCCCGACAATCCGGAAGTCGCCAGGGTTCTTCAACACGACCTGCTCCGGCACGGGCCTGCGCGAAGCATCGTCCGCGAGTTCGCCATAGCTCGCCGATTGGCCGCTTGGACCATGGACCACGCCGGCTTCCGTGCGGCATTCGTCCGGGCGCACCTTCCATCGGTCGGCGGCCGCGCCCACGAGCATCGCGCGGATGCGAGCGCCGAACTCGCGGTGCTGTTGATAGCCATAGCGCACGGACCACGAACCGCTCGTGCTCTGTATCCCGAGCGGTGGCGCCTTGTAGGCATCTCCCGCCGGGGCAAGCTCGGCGCTCACTTGGGACCAGTCCGCATCGAGCTCTTCGGCTACGATCATCGGCAGTGATGTGAGCACGCCCTGCCCCATCTCGATATGCCGCACAGCGATCACGATCCGCCCGTCGGGTTTGATGCGGACATATGCGTCGGCTGGGGCTGGTGGCGCCCCGGCATCCTGCGCGAGCGCGGGAAGATCGAAATGCAGCGAAACCAATAGTCCGCCCGCGGCAACTGCCGATGCGCGCAGGAAGGTGCGGCGGCTCAAATGACCCTTGTCAGGCTGGTATGCGAACCGCATGGTCCGGCTCCTTTGCTAGATCAACCGTGCCGAGGCGTCCTGGATGGCTGCGCGGATGCGCACATAGGTGGCGCAGCGGCATAGATTCGTCATCGTTCCCTCGACATCGGCTTCCGACGGTCGAGGCGTCACCTTGAGGAGCGCCACGGCGGCCATGATCTGGCCGCTCTGGCAATAGCCGCACTGCACGACATCCTTCTCCACCCAGGCCTCCTGCACGATGCGACCGACACGATCGCCGCCGATGCCTTCGATCGTCACCACCTCCTGATCGCCGACGTCCGAGACCAGCAAGCCGCAGGAGCGGGTTGCTTCGCCGGCAAGGTGCACGGTGCAGGCGCCGCACAGGCCGATGCCGCAACCATATTTGGTGCCTGTCAGCTTCAGCTCTTCGCGCAGAACCCAGAGCAGAGGGGTCGATGGATCAACGGTTACGTCCCGGCGCTGCCCATTCACCGTGATCTTGTATGTCGCCATCGAGGTTCTCCGCCGTATGACGTCGAGGTTGGTGCCGAGCCTTGACGGCTTGAGGCATCTCGCAGCCTATGGCGCGACGCTGACGATCGAAATGACATAAATCCCAGAAAAACTGCCGCCAACGCCGTGAGACATGGGCCTCGCCCAACCGCGCCTATCGCTGACGTTGCAGTTGCCGCGAATGAAGCAGCGAGCATCGTTGCCGGGCGCTGGATACCGACATCATTCGGCACCCGACCACACGGCAGCCAGAGGCAGGCGAGGTGCTGGAGTGGTCGGCTTGCCAAGCCCCGTTCGCTACCAAGTCCGCTCCGGGAAGTGCGCCCCTCCGCTGACCGCCGCGCGAAGGAATGGGCCGTGCAGCAGGTTGTACGGAAAACCGAGCTCGATCGCGCTCGCCGCATCCAGCCGCGTCATCTGTTCAGCGCTCAAGCTGACGTCGAGGGCGCCGAGATTGTTTTCCAGTTGCTGCAGCGTGCGCGCGCCGAGCAGCAGAGCCGTCACCTCGGTATTGGCCATGACCCAGGCCAGCGCGACCTGCGCCGACGATCGACCTGTTTCCCGGGCGATCTCGCCGACGACATCGGCGATAGCCAGACTGCGTTCCGACAGGGAACCGTGGGCGCCGGCAACCGCCTTGCGCGACCCCGCGATGCCGGTCTGCGAAGCGCCGAGATCGTCGCGGCTGTATTTGCCCGACAGGACGCCATTGGCGAGTGGCGCCCAGGGCATGAAGCCCATACCCATCTCGTTGGCCATCGGGATCAGGTCGCGTTCCGAGGTGCGTTCGACCAGGCTGTATTCGCTCTGCAGCGCCACGAACGGCGTCCAGCCACGCAGGTCGGCGATCGCCTGCATCCTTGACGCCTGCCAGGCGGGAATATCCGAAAGGCCGAGATAGAGCACCTTGCCCTGCCGCACGAGATCGTCGAGCCCGCGCAGGATCTCTTCGACCGGGGTCAGCCCCTCCCACTGATGTACGTAGAGCAGGTCGATATAGTCGCTTTTCAGCCGGCGCAGGCTTTCCTCGACCGAAGCAACCATGCTCTTGCGATGATTGCCACCCGAATTCGGATCGCCCGGATGCGTCGCCATCGTATATTTGGTCGAGATCACCAGCCGGTCGCGCTTGCCCTCGGCGAATTCGCCGACAAGGCGCTCGGAGGAACCGTTGGTGTAGGCGTTGGCGGTATCGACGAAGTTACCGCCGCGGTCGACATAGGCGTCGAATATGCGCCGAGCCTCGTCCTGTTCGGCACCCCAGCCCCAATCGGAGCCAAAGGTCATGGTTCCCAGGGCAAGCGGGGAGACGCGCAGGCCGGAACGGCCGAGCAGGCGATAGGTAGCAAGGTCAAGTGATTGGGTCATGGGGTGAACCTCCAGGAACGAGTGAAGTTACGGGACTGAAGATGCACCGTCGCGGCCGGTAAAATAATCCTCTATAATCCTGATGGGTCAGTTAGAGAACGATGCATAATGCGAGGATCAGACTTTGCCGAACTGAAGGCCTTCGCGGCAATCGTGGAGCACGGAAACTTTGCCCGCGCAGCCAACCATCTCGGCTTGTCCCCATCCGCTCTCAGCCAGACTATACGCCTGCTCGAAAGCCGGCTCGGTGCCCGGCTGCTCAACCGCACGACACGAAGCGTGGCGCCGACCGTAGTCGGCCAACGGCTTTATGAGCGGCTGGGGCCAATCCTGCTGGAACTTGATTCAGCGGTGACCGAAGCGGTCGACGCGACCGGCCGTGTGGCCGGTCTGCTGCGCATCAATGCGCCTGGCTATGCTGCGATCATGCTGATCGCGCCCAGGCTCGGGCACTTTCACAGGGCCTATCCGGACGTGGTGCTGGACGTCGTCTCCGATGACAGCCTCAGCGACATCGTCGCCGGGCGCTTCGACGCCGGTATCCGCGCCGGCGAGCGGCTCGAAAAGGACGTCGTGGCCGTTCGGCTGACGCCGGACATGGAGATGATGGCCGTCGCGTCGCCCGACTATCTGAGTACGCGAGGGATCCCGAACACACCGGCGGACCTGCACGCCCATGCTTGTATCAACTGGCGCTACCCCGGCAGCGGCGCGGTCTATCGTTGGGAGTTCGAGAAGGACGGAAAGGCGTTCGAGATGTCGGTCGACGGACCGTTGACCTCGAACATGCAGGAGGTGGTGCTGGATGGCGCGCTTCAGGGTCTCGGCATCCTCTATACATTCAATGATCATCGCATTGTGCGTTCAATCGAGGAAGGACGCCTCCAACGAGTCCTGGTGGATTGGTCGCCGACCTTTCCCGGCCTCTTCCTCTATTATTCGAATCGCCACTCACCGACGCCGGCATTGCGGGCCTTCATCGACTGCCTTCTGGATCGAAATTCGTAAAGCGGGGTCAGTTCGTATCGACGCGCCATCGGAAGGGGCACGCAAATCGCATGCGAGCCGCTCACGACGAGCGCTGGTCCTTGCGGGCACTCGTGCGGTTCTTATTGACCGCCAGGAGACCTGCTCTCCGCCGCCAGCCTCGCCACTGCCAGCAATCCACCGATGACCGCCATGTGTTCGATGGCGAAATCCAAAGAGATCGCGCGGTCGGCGCCCACTTGGTTCCAGAAGTCGTGGGCGACCGGAATTGTCAGCGCGACGAAGCCACTCAGCGCGATGGCGCCAAGCCATTTATATGGACCGACGATCAACATGGCGCTTCCGAGGAGCTGGACCAGGATCGTCGCTGCTGCATAAGGTGCTGGCGGCGACAGATGGAAGCGTGTCATCTCCGAAATCGCGCTATTCCAATCGCCTAGCTTGCTCAGCCCGCTTATCCAAAACGGCGAACTGACGAGTATGCAGAGCAGTCGCAGCGAGACACTGGAAAACAGTCGATGGCTTGATCTAGCGTTCATGCCGAAATCCTCTTTGGTTCCTGGCGCTGCGCCCGATCTTGAGCGTGGGATCGGGCGCAGTCGACCGTCAGGACCGGTGCGGGAGGAGCTAGGAAGCCTTCTTGGCAGGGTTTGCGGTCTGGGCCTCGTAGCTGTCCATCAACAGGCTGTAGCTGTGATAGTGATCGCGGACGACCGGCCCGAATTCCTGAGCGGTCGGCAGCCTCCAGTCGCGCTGCAGCTCGAAGCCGACGGTTGTCCAGTTGATGGGGGTGACCCCGTGATCCTGCATTCTGGCAATGGCAAGGTCGCGAAGGGTCTCGTCACTCCCGCCAGAGGCGTCGACCACGCCATACACATTGTAGCCCGCCTCGACCGCCTGCATGGCGGGGAAGGCGAGGCATACATCGATGGTGACACCGGCCATGATCAGGTTCTTGCGGCCCGTTTTCTCGACCGCGGCCAGGAATTCAGGATCATCCCACGCACTGATGATCCCTTGCCGCCGAATCAGCGGGGCGTCGGGGAACATGCTCAGCACCTCGGGGATAAACGGGCCGTTGGGACCTTGGTCAAGGCTCGTGGTCAGGATGGTAGGCAGGTTGAAGGCTTTGCCGAGCTTCGCAAGCCCCAGAACGTTGTTGCGGTATTCGGCGGGTGAATAGTCATGCACCAGCTGCAAGATTCCCGACTGATGGTCGATCAGCAGAAGTGCCGCGTTGTCTTTAGTGAACCTGGACTTTGTATAGCTGTTCGTAGTCATTGCTGTTTGCTCCTGTGGATGGATGTTACGGTGAACGGAATTTGGACCCGCGCCGGGTAGAACAGTAGACTCGCATTTGGAACTCCAGCGTCTTACATTTGGAACGATGACCGACGCCGTTGACCTCTCCGGGATGGCCCTTTTCGTAAAGATCGTGGAGTGCGGCTCCTTGAGCGCCGCCGGCCGCTTGCTCGGTCTTCCCAAGGCGACGATCAGTCGCCAGCTTGCGCTGATGGAGCAGCGCATGGGGGCGCCGCTGCTCCTGCGCTCGACGCGCGCACTCAGTCTCACCGACACCGGCCGGCGTTACTTTGAGCGGATCCGTCCGATCGTTCACGATGCCGAGCAGGCCCAGGTCGAGGCGCTTGCGGAACATGCCATCCCGAGTGGAACGTTAAAGATCGCCGCCCCTATTGCTTACGGCCAGCATGTCCTGGCGCCGAAACTCTTCACATTTCTGCAGCGCTATCCGGAGGTACGCATCGACCTGCACCTCAGCGACGAGCTCGTGAACGTAATCGCCGGCGGCTTCGATCTTGTGATACGGCTTGGCCAGCTTGGCGACAGCGATCTGGTGAGGCGTCGGCTTAGGCATGTCGACAGGAAGCTGGTCGCCTCGCCCGACTATCTCGATCGCGCCGGAACACCTCGGACGGTGGCAGAGCTTGCCAGCCACCGTGGCATCCTCACGCGCACGGATCTCGATCACTGGACGATCGATGATCAGTCGATACGCATCCCGTGGAAAATCAGTACCAGCAACATGCACGTAACCCGCGATGCGGCGTGCGCAGGTCTGGGCATAGCCCTGTTGCCTGGCTATCTTGCAGACGTCCCTATCGCCGAGGGAAATCTTGTCCGAATCCTTCCTGAAAGTCGCCTTGATCAGATTGAGACGACTGCACTGCAGGCGCGCTCGGTTACACCGTCCATCGCCGTAAAAGCGCTCATAAAGCACCTTGTCTGACCCCGACAGCATTGTCGCTGCCGTGAGACGCCATCACCAAATCCCAGCCCTCGCTCTGTCTGATTCGTTGCGTCCTGAACCCGGACCGAGGTCCGCGCTCAGCCTTGCTGTCTTCAGTCGAACCTGGTCCGCTCCTGTGCGATCAAGGCGCCCCCACCCTGCGGGCCGTTGCCTCCGGCTGCGACGTGAGGATCGCCACCGTCCAACATTTCTTCGGCAACAAGGCAAAACTCTTCGAGGCCGTCACCGACTCCATTACGCATGACTACAACGAAGCCTTTAGCCGCCTCGAAAGCGAGACTCTCGGCAATGCAGAGACCAAGCTTCAGCGCATGCTGCATTTCCTGATCGAGGACAACAAGAACGCCCACACCGCCGGGTTCTTCTACGAACTCTGGAACCTAGCGCATCGCGATCCCATCGCCAGCAAAGCGCTGGATCCGCTGTGCGACGAGCAGCTTGTCCGCTTCCGCGATCTGATCCTGCGCATAAGACCGGAACTCTCCTTCGACGCCGGGCTGCAACGCGCTGCCGTCATCATGGCCGCTACGGATGGACTGCTGCTGACGGTTGGCTACGGTCGGAGTCCGCCGGAAGCGCTTCGAGGGTCGGGCCAGGATCGCCTGGTGGATATTTTGATGCACGTGGCAACGGCACAGGCCTGAGGACATCCTGCCCGCTATTTGAGGGCCGTTTGCCGTGATCGCGCCTGCATGACGAAGGTGGAAAAGTGGGCCACGTCGGCGTCGCTTGGTTCCTGCCCGGTGAAGCTGCGCAGATAGGCCGCAAGATGGCCAAGGCGAGTCTCCGCCGGCTCCTTCACGTCGAGCACATAGTAGCCTATTTGCATGTAATAGAGCACGCGGGCGCGAATGAGAGCGTCTTCTTCACTGTAGCCATGACGCAGATAAAGATCGCGTATGGCGCCCAGTCTCTCATCATCCGCCGTGTCAATGATCCTGCGCACTTCGGCGGAGCGGCGTGCCCACTCGCGCACAGCGAAATCGAAGCGCGGGTCGAACAGGCTCTCGTCCGCCCAGCACTCAAAGACGTTCATTACACCGCCTATGATATTCTGTGCAGGCCTTGCCGCCCGTTCGACTATTGCCCTGGTGTTGGTGTCGCGCCAATGCTCCAGCAGACGATTCAACAGATCCTGACGGTTCTCGAAATAATGGTAGAAGCTCGATCGCGACACGCCTAATCTCTCGCCTACCTGCAGGACGCGTACGCTTTCCACGCCCTCGGTGACCAACACCTCCAGAGCCAGATTGATCCAATCCCAGCGGGTCACCTTGATGTTGCCGGGGGTGGGCTCTTTCTGCGGCATCAGCTTGATCATCACTGACGAATGACACAGCCCAAAACATCGCGCAAGGAGTTACTGGACATAGCTGTCCAATCATTGTACATATATGTCCAATGGTGATCATCCTGATCTTGGGAGGCAGGATTGAAGTCACACTACCGAGCAGTCGCAATGGGAGGCAGGGTCGCTGGCGCTTTGGTGTCGTATCGCCTCGCCAAGCCCGGTGGGACGGATGTGGTCCGGATCGGTCGGGCTGAATTCGCAGCTGGCTCAACATGCCATGCGGCCGCTGGCTTCCACGTTTTGAAATGCCGATCCGAACGCCGCCGCTTTCGACGAGCCGCTGGTTCTCGACCTTTCGAACTTCGGCACTTCGACGGAGACCAGTTCGCGCACGGCAACCGAACGCGCCAACGGCATCTGGAGCGGACGCTCGAGGGTTTCCTGTGGCCGCTGCCTCGGCCGAGATCTCGGATGGGTTCATTGCGAGCCGCATAGAAGAGGACGGCGCCATGCCCGTCTCCTGACGGGCATGGCGGACGAAACGGGCCTGATGGCCAATGGGAGGAAGAAATGGGCTTTCTGACACGCAACGACAAACCTGTTCCCGAAACTGTCCAGCGGATGGCGGTGGAGGCCGCTGAGGGACGCATGGATCGCCGCGAATTCCTGGCACTCGCCAGCGTCTTCGGGCTTTCGACAGCCGTCGCCTACGGCATGATCGGTCTCGCGGCCCCGGCGGCGGCGGCGGCACAGCCGAAGAAAGGCGGCGTCATCAAGGTGGCCATGCTGGTCAAGGAGATGAAGGATATACGCAGCTTCGACTGGGGCGAAATGGGCAACATCGCCCGCCAGGTCCTGGAGCCGCTTGTCAGATACACGAAGGATTTCACTTTCAAGCCCATGCTTCTCGAAAAATGGGACGTGAACGACGATGCGACCGAGTACGTGCTGCATGTGCGCAAGGGCGTGAAATGGAACAACGGCGACGATTTCAACGCCGACGACGTCATCTTCAACCTCGAACGCTGGTGCGAAAAATCTGCGGAAGGCAATTCCATGGCCGCGCGCATGGCCAGCCTGATCGACCCGGCGACGGGCAAGGCCCGGAACGGCGCCATCGCCAAGGTCGATGACCATACGGTGAAGCTGACGCCGTCGGTGCCGGACATTTCCATCATCCCCGCCTTTTCGGATTATCCAGCCCTCATCGTGCATCGCGACTTCGAGAAGATGGGTTCGGATTTCGTGAAGAACCCGATCGGCACCGGACCGTTCGAACTCGTCTCCTACGAAACCGCGGTGCACGCGGTCTACAAGCGGCGCGAGAACGGCGGGCCCTGGTGGGGCGGCGAGGTTCATCTCGACGGCATCGAATTCATCGACTACAGCAACGACCCCAACGCCATGATCAGCGCCTTCGAGGCGGGTGAAGTCCATACCAACTATGAGACCACCGGCGACTATGTGGCGATCCTGGACAAGATGGGGCTGGTGCGCAGCGAGATTCTGACCGCCGGCACACTTACGGCCCGCATGAACGTCAACAACAAGCCATATGACGACCAGAGGGTGCGCAATGCCGTGCAACTCGCGGTCGACAATGGAGCGGTGCTCGAACTGGGCTACAACAATCTTGGCGAGGTGGCGGAAAACCATCATGTGTGCGGCATCCATCCCGAATACGCGCCGCTTCCCAAAGTGGAGAGGAATATCGAGAAGGCGAAAGCGCTGATGGCCGAGGCCGGTCAAGCGGACTTCGAGCATGAGATCATCACGGTCGACGAGGATTGGCAGAAGAACACTGGCGACGCGATCGCGGCGCAGATGCGCGAGGCGGGCTTCAAAGTGAAGCGGACTGTTCTGCCAGGCTCGACCTTCTGGAACGATTGGACGAAATATCCCTTCTCGCTCACCGTCTGGTCGATGCGGCCGCTCGGCGTGCAGGTGCTGGCGGTTGCCTACCGCTCTGGCGAAGCTTGGAACGAGTCCGGTTTCTCGAACAAGGAATTTGATGAGAAACTATCTCAGGCGATGGCTACCCCCGACGTAGAGAAGCGGCGCGCGATTATGAAGGATGTCGAGAAGATCCTTCAGGACTCCGGTGTCCTCGTTCAGGCTTACTGGCGCAAAATCTTCAATCACTCTGCACAGGCGGTGAAGAACTATAGCACCCATCCCATGCAGGAAACGATCTTCGAAGAGGTATGGCTGGAAACCTAGGTGAAGCTCACATCGAGCGGCACGGGCTGTCCGTCATAGACACGACCATAGTGTCCGCCCCGATCAACTACGCCGATACCGTTGCCCCCAGATGCAAGGAAACAAAACGTGGCCACACGCTTGACCGAGGAAAGGCATATCGTCCTTGCTGTTTATCCGGGTGTATCGCTGTTGGATCTGGGCGGACCGCTGGAGGCTTTCCGCGTGTTCTCGGAGTTCGGAGGCGAGCACCGCATCCGCTACAAATGCACCGTTGTTTCTTCGCAAGGCGGCCAGGTAGCCACCGCCGACGGAGTGCCGCTTGTCGCTCAATCGATCAAATCCCTCTATCGTGTGAAGATCGATACGCTGATCGTGCCCGGGGCGTTTCTGGTCGATGACGTCACGCGTGATGTCGATCTCATCAAATGGGTGGCAAAAACAGGCCCGCGATGCCGCCGCGTATGTTCCGTCTGCGTCGGCAGTTTCTTGCTCGCCGCGGCAGGCCTGTTGAAGGGTCGACGCGCCGCCACTCATTGGATGCACGCGAAATTGCTTGCCCAACGGTATCCCGAAATAACCGTGGAACCCGACGCCATTTTTGTCCGCGACGGACGTGTCTGGTCGTCTGCCGGAGTGACCACAGGTATTGATCTGGCCTTGGCACTGATCGAGGACGATTGCGGTCGCGAGGCGGCGATGAGCGTAGCGCGGATGCTTGTTGTCTATCTCAAACGCGCCGGCGGTCAATCGCAGTACAGCGCGCTTCTCGCGACTCAAGGAGAAGCGGATTCTGATACGTTCATCGAACTCGACCGTTGGATCGCCGAGAATCTCACCACCTCGCTGAATGTCGAGGCCCTGGCGGATCGTATGCACATGAGCTTGAGGAATTTTACCCGTGTTTACACCCAAAAACGCGGGCGCACTCCCGCCAAGGCGGTTGAAGCAATACGCCTCGACGCCGCGCGACGCCTTCTTGAAGAAAGCGACGATCGGATCGAAGGGATAGCCGAGACTTGCGGATATCGGGGCGAGGAGCAAATGCGGGCCGCGTTTGTGCGCGTGCTAAACATTCCGCCTCGTGAGTATCGCCGCCGCTTCGCCACCAGGAACAGATCGGTGGAGAGGTCAAACGAAGCCGGCGACGGCTGCCAACTCAATTCGCAATGATCCGGCTGTCTTTTGCGTAGTTGGTCGGTTCAAATCGTCGCCGCGACAGTCACCGAGCGACTTTTGTCGCCTATTTTTCAACACCGCCTGCGGCGGCAATAGGGCCTTTACGCGGTTCGGAGCGAGCTCATTGCAATCGAGACACCTGCTCACTGTTGTGCTCCCAGAGCCTCTATTTGACGGGGTTGGCCCGGGCCCAACGGTGTCGATTACGGCGTGGTGAAGCCTCCATCCACGGCATGAACAGTGCCTGTCGCGTAGCGGGAATCATCGGACAGCAAGAAAGCCACGAGCCCGGCTACGTCCTCCGGTGTGCCGTGGCGACCGAGCGGCACGGTCTCGGCGAACGTCTTGTCGGACCCTGCGAACACTTCCTCGGCAAGCTTGAATGTCATGGATCCTGCTATTGGACCCGGAGCGCATGCATTGACCCTGATGCCGCGGTTCCCAACTTCGAGGGCTGCGGTCTTCGTCATGCCGACAATTGCATGTTTAGAGCCGACATAGGCGACGATGCCGGGGCCGCCGACGACGCCAAGCGCGCTCGACATGTTCACCACTGATCCTCCGTCGCGCATTCGCGGAAAAATGTACTTCATCCCGAGAAAGACTCCGCGAACGTTGACAGCCATGACCCGGTCAAAATCCGCTTCGGGAAAGTCGACAATTGGACGAACACGGGTCTGGATGCCGGCATTGTTGACGAACCCGTCGATCGCACCCCACAGCGAGAAGGCCTTTTCGGCGTACGCTTTTACCTGCTCGGTGTTTGTGACGTCGGCGACAAAGGACTCCAACACGCCCGGCGGCGGCGAAATCTTGTCCAGCTTGGTGCGTTCTTCCTCGCGCTCCACCACGGCGAGCACGTTTGCTCCCTCCGATATCAGCCGCTCGGCTATTGCCAGACCAAGGTCGCCGCTGGCGCCTGTAATGACGATGTTCTTTCCCGTGAAGCGCATCTTATCCCCCGTGATCGGCTGTCGATCTCTGTCCGTCATGCGTCCCAGGCTCGCGTCGGGAACGCCGAAATCATGGAAAATCTGCGCAACTCGACGTCGCCGGTGATCAGTGTCGGTGCTGCTGCCAGGAACTCTCGGACATGTTTCGCATGCATGTGGGCGTCCAATCCGCTGGCTGTTTTCCAGTTTTCGTAAACGAACCAAACATCGGGATCCTCGACGGACTGGTGCAGGTTGTAGGTCAGACACTCCGATTCGCTCCGTGTAGGCTCGACAAGGGCCATCAGCGCAATCCCCAGCTCATTCGTCCGCCCTGGGCGAGCGCGGAAGAATGCGAGATTTGTGACCGTGCTCATCTTCTTCGACCCTTCCGAAATCACTGGGCGTCACTTGGTAAGGATCTCGGCCAGGCGCTCACCAATCATTATGCTGGGCGCCTGGGTATTGCCGGTGATGATGTCGGGCATGATCGACGCGTCGGCGATGCGAAGATTGTCGACGCCATAGACCTTCAGCTTTGAATCCACGACAGAAGCATCGTCTTGCCCCATCTTGGCGGTGCTCGTGGGGTGATGCATGGAGGTCGCGCCGTCGCGAATGAGATTGTCCAATTCCTCCCCAGCACGATCACCGGGCAGAAGCTCCCGCTTCACAAATGGCTTCATCGCTTCGGAATTGCCGAGATCGCGGGCCAGTTGCATGCCCCGTCGCAAGGCCGCAAGATCGCGCGGGTCCGACAGGAAGTTCGAGTTTATTTCCGGCGCAGCGCGAGGATCGATCGATTTAAGTTTGAGAAAGCCACGGCTCGCCGGGCGAACCAGGCCAGGTGCAATCGTCCAGGCGCCGTTTACGGCATATTGTGCGGTGACTTCGGAGACATAGGGAACTTCGATCTGGAATATATGAAGATCGGGAGTGGCCAAATCGGCGCTGCTTTTGACGAACAGATTGGCTTCGGCGGCATTGTTACGGACCACCATAGGCTCGTGTGGTTCCCATAGCGCGGAGCCGATAATGGGATGGTCTTGAAGGTTCCGTCCAACGCCGGGCAAATGCGAAACCAGTGGAATCCCGAACCGGTCCAGTTCGGCACGATCGCCGATACCGGAGAGCAACAAGATCTTCGGTGTTTGAATGGCGCCCGCCGAAAGAACCACTTCCCGTGAAGTCGCTACCCGGTGAATTTCACCCTGCCATTCGAATTCGATCCCGGTGACCGCGTTGCCATCGGCCAGCAGGCGGTAGACGAACGCGTTCGTCAAAACCGTAAGGTTCTGTCGGTCCATCACCGGGTAAAGATAGGAAGCAGCAGTATTCAGGCGGCGGCCGTCACGGATGCGGACGTTCGAGATGGCAGCGCCTCCGGAACCTTCCTGCATGACGCCGTTCTGATCTTCAAAGACAGGTATCCCCAAGGATTCAGCCGCCTTCAGGAAGGCCGGCGCGAGGGGGTTGGGGTCCGGTGCCGGTTGGACGAAGACTTCTCCGCCCTGGCCACGGCGTTCCGGGTCGGGTTCACCATGCCAGTCCTCGATGCGCTTGTAGATTTCCAGCACATGCCGATAGCCCCAGTCCGCATCGCCCGCTGCACTGGCCCAGGAGTCGAAATCATGTTTGTGGCCGCGTGCCCACACCATGCCATTGATGCTCGTTCCGCCACCGAGCGCCTTGCCGGAGGCGTGCTTGATCGAGCGGTGGTTGACGCCAGCGCTCGGCGTGGCTTCGTACGCCCAATCAACGTCGGTGCCCTGGTTGAGGTACCAGGATTCGGTCATGAGGATTCCTGGCCTGAGGTCATCGCCGCCTGCCTCAAGCAGGAGCACGTTGTTAAGACTATTCTCGGCCAAGCGGCGAGCCACCGCAGCGCCCGCGGCGCCGGCCCCCACCACGATGTACTCGTAACTCTTCCTCAGTCGAGATCGGAGCGCGGTCTGGTTGGCTCCAATGGCCATAAACTTCTGTGCCGCCTGGTCGGCGTCCGGGCCCGGCAGGCCCAGTTGCGTCGCGCCGTCCAGGAAAACCCGACGATCGATTTGTCCCGTGACCAGTTGGCCTTCCAGCAGAGCAAGCCGGACAGCGTTCGACGCATTGGAAATTTCGTTCATGGCTCCCTCCCCAATTGAATGGCAGGCGGAAAACTGGAGCCAGCGATCGGATTGGGTGCGAAAGCGCCGCTCTGTCATCTCATGAGGGAATATCCGGCTTCACGGAGGTTCGCCGCAATGACAACTATCCCACAAAAACTGCCACCCGCGAGGCAGCCGCCGATCACCGCAGGGATCGCTGAGCGGCCTTTCGATGCCAGAATGGCACCAAGTGTTTGGTCTGCGGGGTCATTACAGCTATTTCCAGGAAGACAGGGCGACCGCTCACGCGGCCGCGCGGGCTGGCGCGCCTTCCGCGGCCCAGTCATTCAGCCTTGTGGCATAGCTGGAGGCAGCGTCGGCCAGTTCCAACGCGGTCAGCTTGTCGGCGCGATAGATCAGGAAGGGGACTTGCGCAAGGCAGCTTGCACCGGTGGGCGTGGCGCAGTGGGTTCAACAGTTCGCCGAGCGGAACCTGGTTTTGCCCACTCAGCGTATAGGCCTCAGGCACGTTGCCAGCCGTCGCCGCGATCAGGATTGGGGTCGAACGAGAAGGCGTCGTTCTCAAAGAGGAATTTCATGTCACTGGCTCCGGTACGGACGAATGCGTAAGCCGGCTCTGAGGTATCGGCCCTACAGTTGAGCGCCAGGAACCTTGGCTACCCCCAGTTGCTGCATGAAAAGCAGGCTGTCGGCATTGGCCCAATATTCAGCCAGAAGACCATGCTCGATGCGCAACGTGTCCGTGCCGGTGAAGGTGATCGTGCGGCCGACCGCATTGGCCGATGCACCGGGGAAACCGCCATGGTAGGTGCCCCGTGCCCGCCAGCGAACAACCAGGAAGTCGCCATCGATGATCGGCCCCTGCTCGATCGTGAAATCGAGGCCGGTGAGGACGGAATTGATGCCGCCGACCCAGGCGTTGAGGGCGGCGCGGCCCTTGATGGTGTCATCGCCGAAGCCGGTCAGCGGCGCGGCGTGGGCGACGAAATCCGGAGCGATGATCTTGTCGGTGTAAGATAGATCTCCGTTCCAGAGCAGACGCCAGGGTTCGGCAAGAGCGGCATGGGATGATGTGTTGGTCATGGGATTCTTTCGAGTTCGAACGGCTTCGTTGGTGATGATGAGGGCGGTCCGCGACGAGTTTTGCGGACCGTGCGAGGCGACAGACGCATCCTCGGCATTCCGGCAACCGACCGACAGCAGAGCGACGGGATTCCCGTCGCTTGCTGCCAAAGTGTCGGCTGTCAATGGCTGCCAAACAGATTACGGTCGCTGCCCTGAACGACGGGCTGCTTGGCCGCGGGCTCCGATTTCTTGATCGAAGCCGTGTACGGGTTGTCGACGGTAGCGGCCGGCTGGTTGGCATCAGCCGAGCCATAATTGTCGCTGCCGGCGAAGGCGGCGCCCATGGCAACGAGCATGGCGGCGGCGGTAATTGCGATCTTGGTCATGTTGGATACTCCTGGTTTTCAAGGTTGGTGGTTTCTGGGAGGGCTGCAGGCCGTCTCCGTGTTTGCTTGCACCTGCTGTATGAAGCCTTTGACTTCGAATAGAAATTGACAGAAAACGGCAATCTGATATTCACAAATGAATGACAGAGATCGACTGGAACCTGATCAAGAGTTTTGTCACCGTGGCGGAAACCGGCAGCCTGTCCGCCGCCGCGCGAAAGCTCGCCGCGAGTCAGCCGACGCTTGGCCGCCACATCGCCGAGTTGGAACAAGCGCTGGGCGTGACGCTGTTCCGGCGCGGCCGAAGCGGCTATGCGCTGACGGAGGCCGGCAGCACGCTTTTCGAACGCGGCCGGGCGGTGAGCGAGCAGGCCAGCGCCTTCTCACGGCTGGCGTTGGGATCCGTCGAGGCCATCGAAGGCAGCGTGCGCATCGCCGCCAGCGAGGTGGTGGCTGCCTATGTCCTGCCGGAGATGACCGCCAGGCTTGCCGTCGAGGAGCCCGGCATCGAGCTCGAAATCGTCGCTTCGAACCAGGTTGAAAATCTCCTGCGCCGGGATGCCGACATCGCCATTCGCATGGTCAAGCCGGCGCAGAACGAGTTGGTGGCGCGCAAGGTCGCGGACATACCGCTGTGCACTTGCGCAGCGATATCCTATCTCGACCGGCGAGGCCGCCCGCGGGAGCTCGGCGATCTCGCCGCCCACGATCTGGTCGGCTTCGACCGCAGCGACGACATGATCCGCGCTTTTGCCCAGTTCGGCATCTCATTGACCCGCAATGCTTTCCGTTTCAGGGCCGACAACCAGATCGTTCTGTGGGAAGCGCTGCGGACTGGAAATGGCATCGGCATCGGTCAGGAGCCGCTGATCCGCCGCGACCCGTTGATGGAAGTGGTGCTGCCGGACCTGCCGCTGCCGGTATTGCCGGTCTGGCTCGCGATGCATCGCGACGTGCGCACCAGCATGCGTATCCGCCGGGTGGCGGATTTCCTGCATGAAGAATTGAAGCTTTATTCGGCCAACGCCGGGTCGGGAGCCAATTGGGCGCGGTGAGCAAGCCCCGCCAGACGGGCCGCGATGGTGGCAGCCGGCTGAACGACACTCATGACAAAGCGCAGGAATGCACGATAGAGTTCCGGGCGCCACTCGACCTTAGGGCGAGGCAAGGTGCCGAAGCCGGGCCAGTCGATGGCGGTCGTCGCGAAGGATGTACCGAGCCGCTCCTGCAGCGACCGCATCTCGGTATGGGTCGAGATTGAGCTGAGCGCCGGCAGCAGGAGCAGGCTCTTGCCCGCTCCAAAACGGGTCAGGCCGATGGCGACCTTGTTGCCATCGGCGCTCCATTCAATTTGATCCTCGATCCAGTCCATGCCTTCAATGCTGTTTGACGTTCACCTTTCGGGGTGAACCATCCGTCTCCTGGCAGGGAAGCCGCCGCTCGATTTGCAGCGCGAGTGCAATGTCAGGCTTTCCAATCATTGCCACGGCCTTGCCGACGCGCAAGCAGCGCATCGGACGCCCCTCCTCGAATATGCTGATGACGGTTTCCAGATCAGGACAGCCCGATTCGCGGCAGCGAACCTCCGTAACGGTGATTGCGACATCTTCCTTCAGATCAAGCCCATTGCGCATCCATTGTTTGATCCTGTCGGCATTCGATGATGACGGCCCCCGTCTGGGAGCAAAGGGATTGACGAATTTCACCAGCTTCTCAGCCTCTCTTGATCGGCAAAGGTTACGCCCGGCACTCCATGAAGCCGCTTTCGATGATGTCCTTCGGCAGATTACGACCGATGAAGACAAGGCGACTGATCCGTTCCTCATCGGCCTTCCATGGCCGCTGGTGATCGCCCTCGAGCAGCATATGGACGGCTTGCACCACGAAGCGGTCGTCGTCTTGCTTGAAAGCGAGAATGCCCTTCATGCGCAACATATCCATGCCGAACCGCTGCGTGATCGTCTGCAGCCATGGCAGGAATTTTTTCGGGTCGAGCGCTTCCCTGGTGACCAGAGCGAAGCTGGTCACATGGTCATCGTGCTCATGCTCGTGGAACTCGACGAGGAAATCCGGCTCCACGTCAAGGATCCGGTCGAGGTCGAATGAATTGCGACCGAGAACCTTGTCGAGATCGACGTCGCAACGCTGCGTGCGGTGGATGGAAACGGTGGGATTGATGCGCCGGATGCGGCTTTCGACCTCCTTCAGTTCCTCGGCCGAGACGAGGTCGGTCTTGTTGAGCAGCACCGTGTCGGCGAATGCCAACTGCTCCTGGGCTTCGTGCGCTTCATCGATCTCGCCGAGCAGATGCTTGGCGTCGACCACGGTCACGATGGAATCGAGCCTGGTCTTGGAGCGAACGTCCTCGTCAACGAAAAAAGTCTGCGCGACCGGCGCCGGGTCGGCGAGTCCGGTCGTTTCCACCAGGATCGCGTCGAAACGGTCGCGACGGCGCATGAGGCTGTCGATGATGCGGATCAGGTCGCCGCGTACCGTGCAGCAGATGCAGCCATTGTTCATCTCGAACACTTCTTCGTCGGCGTCGACGATAAGATCGTTGTCGATGCCAACCTCGCCGAACTCGTTGACGATGACGGCATATTTCTTGCCGTGATTTTCGGACAGGATACGGTTCAGAAGCGTGGTTTTCCCCGCGCCGAGATAGCCGGTCAGCACGGTCACTGGAGTCTGGGTCTGCATGGAGGGAACTCCGTTGAGGGACGGTTTTCATCTTGTTATCGGTTATAGTATAACGTATCAAGCAGAAAGATGTGAGACTTGGGTGGATGCATCCATGCTTCACCGCGCATCACCCGGCGGTGGCCGCCGGTATCGTTGGCAAGCCCTCGAGAGATCGATGATACCGTCGCGCCGATCGAGGCCAAGGAAGCCGAGAAACTAATCATTCGAGAGCCTTACAGAAAGCGATCGAATGGCTTAGAAACCGACCCACTACCCATAAAAGTCCAATTTTGATGGCTCCATCAACGGCAATTGGCGTTTTGGCAATCGTGGCAGGTCCGTGAGTGGCGCAGTTTCCTGAAGAAAAAGCGAGCCTGCCGTCCGGCAGATACGAAATCCGGCTTGGCTACTATTCTTACCGTCTCGTGGCGGCTGCGACCGCTTTGACGGCCGGGTCGACAATGGCGCAAGCGCATATCATTCAGCCAGGGACAGGTGGATTTGGCAGCGGCTTTGAACATCCGCTGGCCGGGCCCGATCATTTCCTGGCGATGTTTGCTGTGGGACTATGGGGCGCCCAGATCGGCGGACGTTCGATCTGGGCGCTGCCGGTTGCGTTCCCGCTGATCATGGTCATGGGCGGGATCGCCGGGATTGCAGGGGTCGCGCTACCCGGTGTCGAGACTGGTATCGCCCTCTCGATCATGGTCTTGGGGCTTGCCATTGCATGCGCTTGGCGGCCGGCGGAATGGGTCGCGTTGCTTATGATTGCCGTGTTTGCAATCTGCCATGGATACGCCCATGGGGCGGAACTGCCCAATGCAGCCGACCCTGCCGATTATGCCATTGGGTTTGTCATCGCCACCGGCTTCATCCACCTGCTGGGCATCGGTGTCGGACTTCTGCTGGGCAAGGCATTCGGCGGGCGGTTGTCCCAGGCCTTGGGCGGATTGATCGCGGCGGGAGGCCTCTATTTCCTTGCCGTCTGAAGCAACTCCCGGGCGCTCGGCCGGGCGATTCCTGTATCGATGGTCGGGCCCGGTTCTGGCTGTCGCCGGGATCGCCATGATCGCCGCGCTCGCAGCGTCCTCCGAAAGGACACAGACATCATGGTGGATCCTCAACAGCGCCCTTTCGCCCGAACGTATCCTGCCCTTGGTCGGACTGGGCGTTGGAACCGCTTTGGTAGGCGTGAGGCTTCGAGTTTTCACACTCGCGACCTTCCTGCTGGGCGAACTGGTCGGGGCGTTGGTTTATGATCGATATCTTGCCCTTATGGCCGACGTGCCGGGCGCGACGACTCACGCTTTCCTCACTGCGCCGTTTTCGATGCTGATAGTTGGCATCGTCCTTATCGTTTCCGGTCGCTTCAGAGGCTGGACAATCGCTGTGGCGGCGGCGCCGATCGGCGCTTTTTTTGCCGTCGTCATAAAGCTCACCGACCCTACCGTGAACGACCCTCGAATCCCGCTGTTTGGGACGATCATTGCCCTCTGGGTCATCGTCGCAATCGGCCTGACCGGGCGGATTTTCCGACCTGCATGGTACACGATCGGCGCACGCATCCTGGGCAGTTGGCTGGTCGCGATCGGACTTCTGCTCGGAGGCGCGGCCATCGCCACCAAGCCTCCAGCAGCCATGTCCCAACCATCGGAGGCTCCATCCAACGGGTCGAGCCCTGGCAAATACCGCTACGAGCCGCCTGCTCCGCAATTCACCCGGCCGCGCGATCCCTTGAAGCAAGACACGCATAGGTCGATACCGTGAACGGCACGGCAGGCCTGAAGAAACGCGTGGTCCTTCTGCCCGTCAATGCGCCGCCCTCCAACGCTGGATGAGGCCGGCAGCCAGATAGGCGGCTGCTCCGAGCGACGTGATCCAGAAGCTCGTCGGCCAATCGGTCAGGAAAGCAAGCCACAGGCTGGTCCAGGCGATGATGACCGCTAGCGCGATCGAAATAAGAATGCCTCGCAGCACGCCGCGCGCCAGGCGCAGCGTTGTTGCCGCCGGGGCGACCATCAGCGCGAAGACGAGCAGCACGCCGACTATCTGGGTCGCCTCGGCAGTCGTCACCGCGACAATGATCATGAACATGGTCGAGACGAAATCGAGGTTCACGCCCTTCGCCTCCGCCAGTTCGGGCTGCAGGCTGGCGAAGAGCAGGGGCCGGGAAATGAAGATCAACGCCGCCAAGATCACCACGGACAGGACAGCAAGGATGATGACTGTCCGGTAACTTATGCCGAGCACGTTTCCAAACAGCACATTCGTCGCCTGTGACGCGAAGGCGGTGTAGAAATGCAGGAACAGCAAACCGAGACCGAGCGAAAGCGTCAGCACGATGCCGATCGCGACGTCACGATGCGCTCTTTCCCCCAGAAGTCCGATGCCGATACCAGCCAGAACGGTGAAGACGGTCAGCCCGAAGAATGGCGACAGGCCGAGCAAGCCGGCGCCTGTCGCGCCGGGAAATCCGACATGGGCCAACGCATGTCCGGCGAAAGTCTGGCCGCGCAGCACGAGGAAATATCCGACCGCCCCGGTCACGATGGCGACGACCGTGCAAGCCGCGAAGGCGTTGCGCATGAATTCGTAGTCAAACATCGTGAACATGCGCAGCCCCTTCCAACTCGATGCCGTCCGCCATGACGAAGATGCGTCCGGCTACCCGCACCACGTTGATGTGCGTGCCATAAAGCTTCGACAGGACCGGACCGTTGATGACCTCATCGACGCTGCCGATCGCGGCACTGGCGTTGCCGAGATAGAGCACGGCATCGACGACGCGCAGCAAGGGATTGATCTCGTGCGAGCAGAAAATCACGGCGATGCCCAGCCGTTCGCCGACTTCATGGACGAGTTCGATGATGGTGCGCTGATGCGCGGCATCGAGGCTGATCAGCGGCTCGTCGAGCAGGAGAAGCTTGGGGTCGCCGATCAAGGACTGGGCGATGAGGATACGTTGCCGCTCGCCCCCCGACAGCTCCGCGAATGGCCTCCTGGCGATATCGGCCGCGCCAACCTCTTCCAGCGCCTTCCATGCCATGTCCTTCTCGAGCGCCGACGCCGCGGGCCAGCGCCAGCGATGGCCGCCCGCCGCGGTGACGACGAGATCGAAGCCGCTGATGCCGGCATGGGTCACGATGCGGCGCGCCTGCGGCATGTAGCCTATAACGGGATTGCCGCGTGTCGGTGGCCGGCCAAGAACGGAAATCGCTCCACTGGCCGGGCGGATAAGTCCGAGGATGGCGCGCAGCATGGTCGTCTTGCCGGCGCCGTTGGCACCGAGCAGCCCTACGAACGCGCCTTGCGGAATGGAAAAGGAGACGTCGGAAAGCACCCGACGTCCCCCATAGGTCAATGTAACCCTGTCGAAGGCGATGACGTTCATTGCGTGCGCGCGGCAAGGGCTTTCTGCACGTCGCCGATCTGGCCACCGAACCACGACTGGATCGTCTGGCCGGCGGGCTCCGTTTCGGTGACGCCTATGACGGTGACCTTGTTCTGCTTGGCAATGTCGAGAAGGCGCGTCGTCGCCTCGTCCGTCACCTGCGAATTGTAGAACAGGATCTTGGCCGATCCGTCCTTCAGGCTGTTCTCGAACGCAGCCACCTGTGTCGCGCTCGGCTCCGTGTCGTTCATGACCGCCACCTGGAAGTCGTAATTCAACATCTTGAGGCCGAGGGCTTCAGCCATGTAGCCGAATACCGGCTCCGTAGCGGTTACCGCGGTCCCGCCATAGGCCGCCTTGACGTCATTTATCTGCTTGTTGATTGCATCCAGCGACGACTGAAACTTCGCCAGGTTGGCCTGATAATCCGCCGCGTTGGCAGGATCGAGTTTCGAAAGATCGGCGGCGAGTTCCTTGGCGATCGCCGGCAGCGTCACCGGATTGTACCACAGATGCGGGTTGTCGCCCGACTTCTTGCCGATCAGATCCGCGGCCACGATTGTCGTGCGCTGCGTGCTGGTCGAGGCCGAAAGAAGCTTGTCCATCCAAGGGTCATAGTCCGCACCGTTGTAGATGATGATCTTGGCGTCGGCGACAGTACGCGCCGTCGAGGGGCTGGTCTCGAACAGATGCGGGTCGTCGTTGGGGTTGGCAAGGATGCTGGTCACGGAAACGTGGCTGCCACCGATCTGGCGGGCGAGATCGCCAAAGAAATTCTCGGCCGCGACGATGTTCACCTTGTCTTCGGCGCGAGCGCCAGCGCCTGCCAGCAGCGTCGCCGCGAACAGCAGCGCCGCCGCGAATGGAAAGGAACGCATGTCTTTCTCCTCTTGCAGTTCGAGAGGCCGGACCGGCCTGCCCCGCTTCACCCGTAGGTAACGGTATAACATTGTGTTAACATTATGGCCGATCTGCCTGACTGCGACCATGCCGCACAGATGTCATCCGAAAACCATCCGGTTCGATAGGCCGTCTCCTGGTCGGGGCACATCCGCCTCACTCATCGGTGCTCGCCATAGAACCCTTGCGTCCTCGAATCGCTGACTGCCGGAAGCTGATCGCCGGCCGAACTGCGCATCTATCATGACGGTCTACCCGGTCACGATTCGCCTGGTCGACGAATATTCTTCTGTTTCATGACAGCCGCGAAATGCAGCGTTTTGGCTACTGGCGTAGCGTGCGGAGGGGTCCCTCTCTGCCGATGACAAACGTCGCTGGAGGCGGTCTCCACCAACTGGTGAGATATAGCCTGACACGGAAATTTGGCAACGACGTCGGGTAATGCGCTTTTGTCGGCGTGCGAATGCTCGAATGGCCGGTTCCAATCGAAGTCTATTCGAAAGAGTAGATGAATCCTTCCGCCGAGGCGCCCACGGTGACCTTTGTCATCTTCGCCCCTTCGAGTGAACGGTTGAGCACGCCGCGGCTCAACTCCGGCAGCAGCGTGTTGGTCAGGATGGCGTCGATCATGCGTCCGCCAGACTCTATCTCGGTGCAGCGTGCCTTGACCAGATCCATGACGCCGTCGCCGATCACCAGCTCGGCATCGTTGCTTGCCTTGAGCCGCCGCGCGATCTTGCTGAACTGGTGTCTGGTGATCGCCTCGATCATCGCATCGGAAAGCGGATAATAAGGGATTGTCACGACCCGGCCAAGGAAAGCGGCAGGAAACACTTTCAGCAGCGGGCCGCGCAAGGCGCTGTCCAGATCGTCGATGCCGGCGCGCAAGGTGCCATTCTTCGTGCGGTCCATGATGACCTCGGAGCCCACATTCGAGGTGAGCAGGATCAGCGTGTTCTTGAAGTCGATCCGACGACCCTCGCTGTCGTCCATCATACCCTTGTCGAAGACCTGAAAGAAGATCTCGTGCACGTCCGGATGCGCCTTCTCGACCTCATCGAGCAGGATCACCGAATAGGGCTTGCGCCGCACGGCCTCGGTCAGGATGCCGCCCTTGCCATAGCCGACATAACCGGGTGGCGCGCCCTTCAGCGTCGAGACAGTGTGCGCCTCCTGGAATTCGGACATGTTGATCGAAATAAGGTTCTGCTCGCCGCCATAAAGCGTTTCGGCCAGCGCCAGGGCTGTCTCGGTCTTGCCGACGCCGGACGGGCCGCAAAGCAGGAACACGCCGACCGGCTTTTCCGGCGCGCCGAGGCCGGCGCGGCTGGTCTGGACGCGTCTCGCGATCATCTCCATAGCATGGTCCTGACCGACCACGCGCTCGGACAAGGTGGCGGCGAGATTGAGTGCCTTCTCGGTCTGGCTGGACAGCATCCGTCCCGTCGGGATGCCGGTCCAGTCCTGGACAACGGCCGCCACGGCATTGCGGTCGACCGACGGCAGGATCAACGGGGTCTCGCCCTGCGCCTCGGCAATTTCCGCCATCAGTTCGCGCAGTCGTGCCAGATCAGTAGCGGTATCCGAAACAGGAGCAGGCTCGTGGGCCACAACGGCCTCCGTCTTTGCCGCCTTTGTTTTCGTGAATCCGGTCTTCGAGCTGCTGGGCTCCGCCGCCTCGGACTCCGGCGTTTTGGCCCCAGGTGCCTTCTTTTCATGCGCTTCGGCCGCTGGCGCTTCGACAGCTTGGCCCGGAACAGCTTCGCCGTCCTCCACCACGTCAAGCGGCATGCCCTCGCCACGGAGTTTGGCGCGAAGGTCGAGAATCTCGGTCACAAGTGCCTTTTCCCGATCCCAGCGTGCTTGCGCTGCCGCAAGGGTGGTCTCGGTTTCCGCCAGCCCGGCTTCCACGCGGGCCTGTCTGTCGGCCACTTCGATGCCGATCGCTGCCTCGCGGCCAATGATGCCCTTCTCCACCTCGAGCGCCTGGCGGCGGCGCAGGATGTCCTCGACCTCGGCCGGCGTCGCATGCTGCGAGACGGCAACGCGGGCGCAGGCGGTGTCGAGGAGGCTGACCGCCTTGTCCGGCAGCTGCCTGGCCGGGATGTAGCGGTGTGAAAGGGAAACCGAAGCCTCGATCGCCTCGTCAAGGATCTGCACCTGGTGGTGCTGCTCAAGCACGCCGGCGACACCGCGCAACATCAGCACGGCCACCGCTTCGGAAGGCTCGTCGACCTTGACCGTCTGGAACCGACGGGTCAGCGCCGGATCCTTCTCGATATGCTGCTTGTATTCGGCCCACGTCGTGGCGGCGATCGTGCGCAGCTCGCCGCGCGCCAGCGCGGGCTTCAGGAGATTGGCCGCGTCGCCGGTTCCCGCCGCGCCGCCCGCGCCGATCAGTGTGTGGGCCTCGTCGATGAAAAGGATGATCGGCGTCTCTGAGGCCTGCACCTCGTCAATGACGGCCTTCAGCCGCTTTTCGAACTCGCCCTTGACGCTGGCACCCGCCTGCATCAGCCCGACATCGAGCATGCGCACGCTGACATTCTGAAGCGGCGGCGGCACGTCGCCCTCGGCGATGCGCAAGGCGAAGCCCTCGACGATCGCCGTTTTGCCGACACCCGCCTCTCCGGTCAGGATCGGATTGTTTTGCCGGCGCCGCATCAGGGTATCGACGATCTGACGGATTTCAGGATCGCGACCGACGACCGGATCGATCTTGCCGTCACGGGCGCGCTGAGTGAGGTCGGTCGCGTATTTGGCGAGCGCCGAATCCCCGCCCGGGCCGCGTTTCAATGGTGTTTCGGCAGCGGCGGCGGGAGGTGAGCCAGCTTCGAGCGAGCCTTCAGTGACATCGGCTAAGCGGGCAATGACTCCGTCGGCGTCGATCTTGTCGAATTCAGCGCTGATCTTCGAAACCAGCCCTTCCAACACCGGTGTCTTCAGGCAGGCGAGAAGAATATGCGCGCTGCGTACCTCCTCGACACCGAATTCCAGCGTGGCTAGGTTCCAGCCTTCCTGTATCGCGTGAAAAATATGGTCGGAGAATTCCTCCACCGAGGTCGCGCCGTAGGGCAGCTTGTCGATGGCGCGGGTCATGTCCGCCGTCAGCCGGCTGACATCCAGCCCGGCATCGGCGACGATCATCTGCACATCCGAGCGCTCGGACAACACCAATTGCTGGACGAAATGGGCGAGCTCGACATAAGGATTGCCGCGCAGCTTGGCCGTGTCCGCCGCGGCCTTGAACGCGCGCACCCCCGTGGGATTGAGCTTCGCAACGAGTTCCTTGCGCTTGAAACTTTGCGACGACCGGCGCTGTTCCATCTGGACCTGCCCCCGAAATCTGCTGGCCATACCCTGCCATAGAAGCGGCTGCTTGACAAAGCCGTATGACGAGCGAGTTCTTCGAAGCTTATCCGGGCGGCACCGCGCGGTTACACAAACCTTGCACACTTCTGCAACGATTGCGGTGCGAACCATGCGAGCCATTTACATGCCTGGTCCGCCAGTCGCCCAAGGGGTTCGCCGAAAGATAAGTGAGGCATTCAGCTTCTGTTAGTTTTCGAGCATGTGTTCAATTGTCGTGGCGTGGGACCGATGATAACGTTGCGTCACATCGGAGTCACGGGGCCGCCTGCTGGGGGTACGTGTGATTGATCTAGCACTCTGGCTGAATCCTCTGGACGGTGCGAATCCGTCGGGAGAGGATTTACGCAACGACCCGGCTTTCCACGAGCTGGAGCGGCTCACGGAAGCCCAGCTCAAGGTCATCCACGACGGCGGCAACAAGGCTTCGCAGTCGACCATCTCGGTGGACTGGGCGGCCGTCCTCGAAAAAGCGGAAGAATTGCAGTCGCGCGGCCGGGATCTGCGCCTTCTGGTCATCGTCACGCGCGCTCTGGCCAATGAAGAGAGGCTCGCCGGCCTCGCCCTGGGGCTGACCCTGATCGCAAGGACTTTCGACCAGTATTGGGATACGATGCATCCGGCTTTGCGGACAGGCGCCACGCCGCGCGAGGCGGCGCTGCGACGCATCAACGCGTTGCTTGACCTCCAGAACGGCCAGGAGGGCCTGCTGGCGAACCTTAGGCAGACTGTCTTCTTCTCACCGCGCGCGATCGGGCCGATCAGCGGGCGAGATCTGGAACAGGCAGCGCTCGACGAGCGCGTCATGCTCCAGGAAGCTGCCTCCGGCCTTGGGACCGCCGAAAAAGCGGCACTGACGGCCGCCCACAACCAGATGCTGAACCGGGTTCGCACAGGATGCGCGGCGCAAATCGATCAGGCCACGGACACCATCATGACACTCTTGGCCGATGCGCGCGCCGCGATTTCGGCGCTGGAGGCGGTGGATACCTCGCTCAATGCCCGCATCGACGGCAATGGCGCGGCCATTCCGGATTTGAAGAAGTTCCTCCAGCGCATGCTGACGACGTTGGAGCGGAATTCCAGCGCCGGCGCCGTGGCCAACGGTGAGGCAAAGCCTGCCCCCCAGGCGTCTCCACCGGCATCGACGCCACCCCGAAACGGTCATGGAGCCGAGACGATGGCAAGTGCGGCAAGATCCGTGGAAGCCAGCACCGGCCTGCCTGACCGGATCAACTCGCGCGACGAGGTCGTCAAATGCCTCGATCTGGTGGTCGCATTCTACGACCGCACCGAACCGTCGAGTCCTATCCCGCATCTCGCCCGGCGCGTGCGTCGGATGGTGCACATGGATTTCGTGGAACTGATGGAAGATCTCGCCCCGTCGGGGCTGAAGGAATTCCGGCTGCTTGCCGGTGTCCCCGATCCCAAGAAGCCGACCCAGAAGGATGAAAGGTAACAGGCATGCCAGCAGAGAGCAAAGCGAAGGTCATCGAAAGAAACCGCGCCCCGCGCGTGCAGATCGCCTACGACGTCGAAACCTATGGCAGCCCGACGACGATCGAGTTGCCGTTCGTCATGGCTGTCATGGCCGACCTTTCCGGCGCCTCGCAGACCAAGGAAGCGTCAAAGTCGGTTCTGGATCGCAATTTCGTCGAAACCGACGCCAATCGCTTCCCCAAATTCATGGAAGCGATGGGACCGCGCGTGAAGGCGCGCGTGAAGAACACGTTGCCGCAAGCGGAAGGCGCCGAGCGGGACGAGGAATTGGCGCTCGATCTCACCTTCTCCAAAATGGGTGATTTCGCGCCGGACAAAATCGCCGAGCAGGTGCCGCAACTGGCCGAGATCCTCAAGATGCGGCGTCAACTCGAGGAACTGCTGGGCTTCATGGATGGCCGCGTCGACGCCGAAAAGCGTATTGCGCAGCTTCTGAACAACGAGCCGCTGCTGAGCAAGATCGCCGGCCAGGCGATATCTGACGGCAAGGGCGAGGAGTAAGTCATGGCCGAACAGCAAAAGACCGCAGCCGCTACCGCCGAGGCGGAAGCCATCGATCTTGGCGAGTTTAGCGGCCTCCTTGAAAAGGATTTCAAGGTCAAGAAGGACGACAGTGAGAAGCTGCAGCAGTTGGTGCGCAACCTGGCGCTGGCCGCTCAGTCCCGTTCCGAGACGACGAGCATCTCGTCCAATGCGATCAAGTCGATCAAATCGCTGATCGCGGGCATAGACAAGATGCTGACGACGCAAGTCAACGAGATCCTGCATGCCCCGGAAGTGCGGGAGATGGAAGGCACCTGGCGAGGCCTTTGGTATCTCATCAACAATACCGAGACGGATACCAAGCTGAAGATCCGGGTGATGAACATCTCCAAGGAGCAGTTGGCCGACACGCTGGAAGACTATGAAGGCCAGATGTGGGACCAGAGCCCGATTTTCAAGAAAGTCTACACGGACGAGTATTCGATGCTGGGCGGCGAGCCGATCGGCTGCATCCTCGGCGCCTACGAGTTTTCCAACCATCCACGTGACGTCGGCCTGCTGCGCAACATCTCGGGCGTCTGTGCCTCGGCGCATACGCCGTTCATCGCGGCAGCCTCGCCGCGGCTGTTCCGCATGGACAGCTGGCAGGAACTGCCGAACCCGCAAGACCTGCAGATGATCGTGAACAATCCGGCCTATGCCTCATGGCAGTCGCTGCGCGAGAGCGAGGACGCACGCTATATCGGGCTCACCATGCCGCGCGTTCTGGCACGCCTGCCCTACGGCTCGGAAACCGTTCCGGTGAAGGGCTTCACCTTCGAGGAAGAGGTGGGTGGCGACCACAACAAATATGTCTGGATGAACGCCGCTTTCCCGATGGGCGTGAACATCAACCGCAGCCACAAGCTCTATGGCTGGGGAACACAGATCCGCGGCGTCGAGAATGGCGGCACGGTACTCAACCTGCCGGTTCACTCTTTCCCGACGGACGACGGTTCGATCGCAATGAAATGCCCGACCGAGGTCGCCATCGACGACCGGCGCGAGGCGGAACTGGCGAAGCTCGGTCTGATGCCGATCTTACACCGCAAGAACACCGATCTCGCAGCCTTCATCGGCGCGCACTCGCTTCAGGATGACGAGACGCGGGCCGGGCGTCTGGTCGACCCCGACGCCCAGTCGAACGAACGGCTGAGCGCCAACCTGCCCTACCTCTTCCCGGTGTCGCGCTTCGCGCATTACCTCAAGGCGATCGCGCGCGACAAGATCGGCTCGTTCAAGGAACGCACCGATATGGAGATCTGGCTGACCGAATGGATCAACCGGTACGTGCTGGCCAATCCGGCCTTTGCCGACGACAAGGCGCGGGCCAAGCGCCCGCTTGCTGCGGCCGAGGTTCAGGTCGACAGCGTCGAAGGCCGGCCCGGTTACTACAATGCCCGTTTCTATCTGCGCCCGCACTACCAGCTGGAAGGCATCAACGCATCCCTCCGGCTGGTGTCGGAACTGCCGTCGGTGAAGGGCTGAAATCGCAGTGAAGTCATCCTGTTTCGTTTTGAAAGCGGTGGAGAAAGACAATGCCGACCACAGAGAGAAGCGATGCTCCTTCAATGAAGATTGATGGGTTTTTGAAAGTTCCGGATATCAAGGGTCCGAGCAAGCGCGACGGCCATGAAGACGAGATCGAAGTGCATGGCGTCGATTACAAGATGATTGCTCCCTACGACCCGAACTCGCTTTCGCGACGCGGCCGTGTGTCGATGGGCATGATCAAATTCTCCAAGCACTACGACAAGTCGTCGCCATATCTGAAGAAGGCTCTGTTCGAGAACAAGGCACTCGACGAGGTGGTGTTTTCGGCACGCCGCACCATTGACGGCGAGACCAGCGACTATCTGGTCGTGACGCTCACCGACGCCTCGATCATGGAATACGACATGCGGCAGGCCGCCGACGAGGCGGACCTCATCGAGGAAGAAGTCAGCTTCGCCTATAAGAAGATCAAGTTCGTCTACGACAAAGACGACGAGATCGAAATGGACGTCTATGTCGGCAAGTGAGGCCAAGCGGCCCGGCGCGAAGGCGCAGCTTGCCGGCAGTTCGCGGGCAAAGCGCGAGGCGGTCCAGCCCTCCCTCTGGGACCGCCTCGTCAACGACTTGCCGGGGCTGACGTCGGAGATCGACGGGCTGCGCCGTCAGCTGGATGAAGAACTCGGCGACGAGCGCGTCGAGGCTCTTCTTGCCGGCAGCGCGCGCGCCGTCGATACCGACGCCGAACTCACATCCGAGCAGAAACGGCGCCTGCACCGGCTGGCCTTCCAGACCGAGCATCGCGCCGAAATCGAAAGCCGCGGCGTGGTCGTTTCGGCGCGCGTATTGAGAGAAGCCGTGCGGCGCGACATCGAGGCCCTGTTCAACACCGAGCGTTTCGAATCCGTGCCGATGCTCTCCGACGCCGAACATGAACAGCCCCTGGACGAACTGCCGTCGCTCACCGACTTTCCGGAGGTGCGCCGCAGCGTGATCAATTATGGCGTGCCGTCCTTTTCCGGCCGCTCGTCACGGGATTTCGACCGCGATGCGCTGGCGCGCGAAATCCGCGCGGTGCTCGCCACCTTCGAGCCGCGCCTGAAGGAAAGCGCCACCACCGTCAACGTCACGCTCGGCGACAAGAACGTCGGCCTCAAGATCGAGATCGACGCGGTGCTGATCATGGCCCCGACGCCGGAGCGTATGCGGCTGCGCACCACGATCAATCTCGACAACGGCCTGGCACGAACCGAATTCCGGGAGACGTGAGATGGATCGGGTCTTCGTGGAGTACTACGAAGAAGAACTGACCCATATCCGGGCGCTGGCCGCGGAATTCGCCGACATGCATCCGGCGGTTGCCCGCAATCTTTCCCTCGATACGGTCCCATGTCCCGACCCTTATGTGGAACGCCTGCTTGACGGCGTGGCCTTCCTGGCCGCGCGCACCCGTCTGAAGGTCGACGCGGAGCGCTCGCGCTTCTCGCGCGCCGTGCTCGATGTGCTTTACCCGGATCTGGTGACGCCGGCGCCGGCGACGGCGATGGCTGTGCTGAAACCCGGCCAGCAGGTGCAGTCGATGATCGCCGGCCACGCCGTCGCGCGCGGCACACGACTGGTCTCCGGCCTCCATCCAGGGCTTTCGACGCGCTCCACCTTCACCACCGCGCAGGAGGTCACGCTGTGGCCGATCGCCATCACCTCGGTCAGCTATTTCCAGGATCGCAGCGCGCTCGCCGCCGCCGGAATCGCGCCGATCGGTGATGTGCGCCGCGAGGCGGCGTTTCGCGTCACCCTCGCCCGGACAGGAAAAGGCAAGCTCAGCGAGCTGTCGCTCGACCGTCTCGACCTTTATTTCGCCGGGCGTGCCAAGGCACCGATGCTTTTCGATGCAATCTTCGGCGCCTGCTCGGCCGTCGGCGCGCGGGCCCAAGGCAAGACCGATCGGTTATCGGCGCTGCCCGAGCCCGAAATGGTCGGCATCCGCGACGACGAAGCGCTGATGCCGCGCACCCGTCCGACCTTCGAGGGATATCGGCTGCTGCGCGAATATTTCATGATCCCGGAGCGCTTCCATTATGTGCGGGTCGCCGGCCTCCAGCCGGTGGTGCGCAAGTGCGATGCGGGGATCGAGATCATCTTCCTGTTCCGCCGCCCCGTGCCCGAGCTCGCGGATGTGACGGCCGCCGATTTCGAGTTGTTCGTGACGCCGGTCATCAATCTCTTCGAACGCGAATGCAACGTCATCGAGATCGATCCGCGCAAAACGCGTCAGGTTCTGCACGCCGACCGCACCCGCGCGCGGGATTTCGAGATCTTCCGGGTCTCCCGGGTCGAGGATGCCGACGCGGAGAGCGGCGAGGCGACAATTCCCGAATTGTTCAGCCTGGGGCAGAACAGCGGCAGCGGCTGGGTCTATTCGACCGAGCGACGGCCGCGCCGGGCCACGGAAGACGAGCGGCGCGAGGGCCTGACCCGCACCTCCTACACGGGCGACGATGTCTTTATCGCCGTCTCACGCCCGGCAGGAAGCGCACCAAACCGGCCGCTCAAGCGTCTAGACATCACGGCGCTCTGCACCAACCGCGACCTGCCGATCCTGGACGATACGCCGACGCTGACGCTGGAGACGGCCGATCCGGTCGAAGCGGTACGCTTGCTCGGGGCACTACGGGCGCCGCAGCCGGCAATCCCGGCGTCCCTGCCGGCCGGCGCTGAAGGCGAATCCCGCGCCGACAATCTCGCCTGGCGGCTGGTGGCGCAGCTCTCTCTCAACTTCCTCAGCCTTGCCCAGGAAGGCCGTGGCGTCGATCCGCTGCATGCCTTGCTCGACCTCTATGCCGATCGGGGCGATCCGGGCCTTGCCCGCAACGTGCATTCGATCGTCCGTATCGATTCGCGCCCGGTGATCGAGCGGCTCCAGATCGACGGGCCAATGTGCTTCGGACGCGGCACCGAGATAACACTGCATGTCGACCAGTCCGTGCTGGCGGGTCAAAGCTCGCTGCTGCTTTCGGCCCTGCTTTCGCGGCTGTTCGCCCGCCACGCTGGGATAAACGGATTTGTGCGGACCCGCACGCGGTTGTTGCAGAAGCAGGAGGATGTGCCATGGCCGATGACGCCCGGCAATCGCTACCTGATCTAGAGGAGCCCGCAACGGTCGCAGCCGAACCGCTATCGGAGAGCTTCGACTTTTTCGAGCTGCTGCGACGCCTGGAGCAGCGCCGTGGATTGTTCGGCCATTCCGGAACGGCCGACCGCGAACCGGCGAGACTTGGCCAGCATGTGCGCCTGAGCTTCTCGGCCCGGGATGTCGTCAAGCTCCATGACACCGGGGGCAAGGCCCCGGCGCGAGTAACCGTCGCCAATCTCGGGCTGCTTGGACCGGAAGGACCGATGCCATTGCATCTGACGCGCTGGGTGCTCGACCGGCTGTCGCAGCGCTGGTTCACGGGGGCCGACGCCGAGCAGACCAGCGACACGACCTTCGTCGATTTCGTCAACATCCTGCAGCACCGCATGATGGCGCTTTACTACCGCGCCTGGGCTGACGCGCATCCGGCGGTTCAGGTCGAGCGTTCCGTCGGCGGGCGCGTTCGCGGCATGCTGGAGGCAATGTCCGGGATCGGCCTCCCCGGCACGCAGGATCCCGAACTAGACACTGTGCGACTGCGACAGGCTGGATCGCTCGCCAACCAGGTCGATGGCGTGGAGCGGCTTACCTTGTTTCTCGCCACCGCCTTCAAGGTACAGGTGCAGATCAAGGAATTCGTCGCCGCCTGGATCACCATACCGACGGCGCTGCAGACGCGTCTCGGCAAGGCCTATGCCGTTCTCGGACGCGGTGCGACGATTGGGCCGCGGGTCTTCAGCCGCCAAAGCAGGATCGAATTGCGCGTCGGCCCGCTGAGCCTCGATGACTTCAAGTCGTTCCTGCCCGGCGAACGGCGTCTTGGCCTGTTCAAGAAGGCGGTGCGCGACATGATCGGCGAGACGCTCGACGTCGATCTGCGCATCGTGCTCGCGCGCGACGCCGTGCCGCCGCCACGGGTCGGGACTGTCCAGCTTGGCCGGACGGCCTGGCTGGCACGGCCCGCCGAAAAGGGTGACGCCGACGATCTCAGGTTGCGCACCATCGTGGGTTGGCGGCCGGAAATCGCGGAGGCGGCCGCATGAGCCTGCTGCTGACGCTGGAACAGGGGCCGCGCTCGCAAGTGGTCAGGCAGACCCGGCTGGACGAGGGCGAATTGGTGATCGGGCGCGGCGCCGATGCCGGCTGGCAGATCGACGACCCGGACATGTTCGTCTCGCGCGCGCATTGCAAGATCAGCGGCGGCCGGGCTGATTATTTCGTTACCGACACGTCGAGCAGCGGATTGTTCGTCGACGATTCCGACAGCCCTCTAGGACCTGGCCGGTCGATGCGGCTGCAGAGCGGCATGCGGCTGCGCATGGGCGACTATGTGGTCTATGTCGAGGTTCAATCCAAAGCGAGCCAGACGTCGATCGGCCCTGCGCCGGTCGCCAGTCATCCCATGCCTGCGTGGTCATCGCCGGGAGCGCGAACGCCGGCCAGCATCGGCGGCGACGACTTCTTCTCGGCCAAGGTCGAGGAAGAGCCGCGGCCGCCGCGCCCGGCGGATCTGCCGAACCCGTTCGAGCAGCCTGTTCCTGGGGCTTATGACCGCCCATCGAGCCAACGCAGTTCGCCCGCCTTTGACGATCCGTTCAGCCTCGACCCGGTGGCGACGCCGGACTCCAGCGGTGCCGCTGCTCCAGGTCAGCCAGATCCGTTCGGGTTTGGTGAAATGTCTTCGCGCAACGATGCGCCCGAGCATGCGGCAAAGCCAGCCAGCCTCGATGACGATTTCAGCTTTGGACCGGTCGCGACGCCGCCTCTCACCAACGGCGCCGACTTGGCAGGACGTGCGCAGCATCAGGTTGAAAAGCCGCGAACCGCGCATTCTTGGGATATGCCGGCGCAGGAAGCGGCGTCACCACCGCCGCGCCGCGCCGTTCCAGCGTCAAAGCCGTCGCGCCCCGCGCGGCCTGCTTCCGGTGATATGGCGCTTCGTGCCGCATTTCTACGCGGCATGGGCGTCGACGAGGCCGATTTTCCCGGCCGCGATGCCATCGCCGAAATGGAAAAGTTCGGGCGCGAATACCGGCTGATGCTGGATGGCTTGATGCAACTCCTGCGCAAGCGCGCCGAGGAGAAGGGAAGCGCCCGCGTCGCCCAGACGGTGGTCGGTGCTTCCGAGGTCAACCCGCTTAAATTCCTGCCGACGGTCGAGGATGTCATCGTCACCATCATCTCGGAACGCAGTCCGGGCTTTCTCTCCGGCGAGGCGGCGATTTCCGATGCGGTGCGCGATCTTGCGCAGCACCATGTGCGCGCCTGGCGGGGGGTGCAGGCCGCACTCAGGCGCATGATCGACCGTTTTGACCCGGCCGCTATCGAGGAAGAACTCAAATCCAATTCCGCCATCGGCAATCTGCTCTCCGGCGGGCGCAACGCCAAGCTGTGGGAGCTCTACCAGAAACGCCACCGCGACATCGCCCAGAGTGCGGAATCGAGTTTCCTGGGCGAGATCGGCGCGGACTTCAGGGACGCATATGAAGAGGAGTAGGACATGATCGACAGACGCGAATTCGTCGTTGCCCTGGGCGCTACGGGGTTGCTTGCGGCTTGCCAGAGCGGCCCGCCGAAACCATCGGTTATCTCGGTCAACGTGACCGGCGGCGCCGGTATGAATCCAGGACCGGGCGGTAGCGACCGGCCGGTGACGGTTCTGGTGATGCGGCTTGCCAGCACCGGCAAGTTCAACTCGGCAGACTATTTCGCGCTGCAGGGCAACGCGAGTTCGGCGCTCGGGGCCGACCTCCTCGGCTCCGACACGATCTCGGTCGCGCCGGGCAAGACGGCGGCCAAGACCATAACGGTCGAACCGAACGCAGCGGCCCTCGGCTTCGTGGCCCTGATCCGCGAGCCTGGCGGACGCAACTGGCGCACGACCAAGTCGGTGTCGCCAGGGTCGAAATTCACCATCAACGTCAGCCTCGGCAAGGGCGGCATTTCCGCGTAGCGACAAAGCAGCAGATGGTTGCGTGCAGAGAGTAGCGGCATGAGCGATGCAAACAGGGTGCTGTGGTCGGAGGGCCTGTTTCTCAGGACCCAGCATTTCCAGCAGCAGGATCGGTTCTTCGAGGGCATGGTGCGCGGCGCATTGCAGGCCGGCCAGCTCCATACTTTCGGCTTCCAGCAACTGACCCTCGACCAATCGCTGCTCGACGCCGGCCAGGTCTCGATCGTGTCCGCCCGTGGCATTTTCCCGGACGGCACGCCTTTCTCCATCCCGGAACTGATGGATGCCCCGAAGCCGCTGCCGGTCACGGCCGATACCGGTGCCGGTCCGGTGTTGGTCGCACTGCCGCTCGAGCCGCCCGGTGGCGTCGGATTCGACCCGGCGCATGCGGCATCGACGGGCGCGCGCTACCACGGCAAGGTCGTTTCGGTGCGCGACGCCGTCCAGAGCGGCGCCGATCCGGAAGAGATCGAGATCGCCCGACCGCAAGCGGCCCTGATCGCGCCCGGCAAATCGGTCGGCGGTTACACCGCCTTGCCGATCGCCGACATAAAAGGTGTGCGCGCCGACGGCGGCGTCTCGCTTGATGAGACGTTCCTGCCGCCGACGCTGATCACCGGCGCGGTCCACTGGTACCGGCAATTGCTGCAGGAGGTCGTCACCGGCCTCGACCAGATCGCCGAAGCGCATGGCAAGATGGTGATGGGCGGCGCCGGCCGCAGCGTCGAAGACCTTTTGATGCTACACCTCGCCAATGCCGCTCGCCCACGGCTTGCCCATATGCTTGCCCAGGATGTCTTTCATCCGGCCGAACTCTATCTCGAACTTGCGGGACTCGCCGGCGAGATGGCAACCTACGGCTCGAGTTCGCGGCGGCTCGGCGAACTGCCGGCCTATGACCACATGGCACCTGGCCCCCCCTATATGGCGCTGGCGGACGCCTTGCGTTCGCTCATCCTCAGCCTGCGCTACATCGAGCCGAAATCGCGCGCGCTGCCGGTGATGCGGCACGCGACCAATGTCTGGAAAGTGCGCATCGACAACCCGAAGCTTTTGGTCGCCAGCCGGATCGTCATCCGCGTCGGATCGGAACTGTCGGAAGACGCGCTGCGCAAGATCTTCGTCAACCAGGCGACAGTCGGCGCCGCCGATCAGTTCGAAGGGCTCTGGAAGTCCCGCCTGCCGGGCATTCCGCTGAAGCCGCTTCATTCTCAGCCCCGCGAGATTCCCTATGATGGCGACCGGCTGTGCCTGGAACTGGATCAGAAAAGCGAGCATTGGGCCTCGTTGCTCGACGCCCCCGGCTTCGTCATTGGCGTTTCCGGTGTCCTGCCGAGCGAGCCGCAGGTCGACTGCTATTCAGTGAACAGGTGAGGCCATGAGCCGGGATGATCCTTTCGGACTGTCGGAGGATCGAGAGCGCACCCGCATCAGGCTGTCTGGCGCCGTGCCACGGCCGATGGCGCCGCTGGTATCGGGCGCGCCGGTCAAAAGGGCGCGCGCTCATCCCAACACGCTCATCAACATCTTCGCGCCATTGCTCGAATTCGCGCCCGAACTCGAAAGCGCGCTGGCGCCGGAGAACCCGGAAGTGATGCGGACGCGCCTGCTCGACGAGCTGGTTCAAGCACGCGACGCCACGATGGCAGCGGGCTCCTCGCTGGAGCGCGCGGACCAGGCGGCCTGGGCCGTGGCGGCGTTGCTCGACGACCTCGCGCTCAACACGCCCTGGGGCGGCGCCAGCGCCTGGCCGCGCCAGCCGCTGGTGGTCATGCTGCGCGGCGACGTCGATGCCGGCACCCAGTTTTTCACCCGCCTTGACGAGTTGGAGCGTCATCAGAACCGCGACCGCGAGATGCTGGAGCTTCAATACTACTGTCTGGCGCTCGGCTTCCGCGGCAAATACCGGGTGCCCGGCCGCGCCGGCGACCGCTCTCTCAATGCCGTGCGTGTGGCAGCCGCGCGCTTCCTGCGCAATGCGGACGCCGAGGACGCGCCGCTGTCGCCGAACTGGAAAGGCGTGATCGCTTCAGACGAGCCGCAGTGCTTCATCGTTCCGATCTGGGTGATGCCGCTTGCCGCGGTTGTCATCGCCGCCGCCGCTTATGTCGGTCTATCGATGGGCTTGAGCGGCCAGGCGGTCGAACTCTCCGCGCTCGTGCGCACGCTGCCGCCGGCCTCACGTGGCGACGTCATCCGCGCCGCACCCAAGCAAGATGCTCCCGAACCTGAACCGCCACAGCCGGTCGATTTCGCGCTGCTGCCCGAGTTCAAGGCCGAAGCGCCGGCGAACCTCAAGGGCGCGCTCAGCGGCACCGAGAGCGTCTCGCTGGCCAAGCTGATCATCCAGTCCTCCAACCCCGAGCTCTTCCAATCCTCGCGGCCGACACTGTCCCAAGGCTATGAGCCGCTGATCGAGTCGATCGCCAAGGTGATCCTCGCCAATCAGGAGCTGATTGGAAACATCACGATCGTCGGTCATACCGACAATGTGCGCCTGCAACGGTCCAATCCGCTCGCGAGCAACCAGCGGCTCTCGGAGGCACGTGCCCAAACCATAGCGGACCTCCTGGTGCAGGCGGGAGTGCCACAGGAGCGCGTCCATTCCGAAGGCCGCGCCGACGCCGAGCCGGTGGCCGACAACTCGACGCGCGAGGGACGCGCGCTCAACCGGCGCGTCGAAGTCCTGGTCGAGAAGAGGCTCTGAGATGTTCATCCTGCGCTTCCTCTGGGCGGTCATCACCTCGCGGTTTCTCTGGACGCTGATTGGCATTGCGCTGCTTTCGCTTTTGATCTGGGTGTTCGGCCCCATCGTGCAGGTCGGGCGGTACGCGCCATTCGAATCCGACAATGTGCGCATTGCCATCATCGCCGGGCTGATCATCCTGTGGCTGATCTGGCTTATCATCGCGCAACGGCGCGCGATCCGCGCCAACCGCATGTTCGTCGCCGAGATCGCGGCACCCGTGGCCGAAAAGCGGCTCACCCCCGGCGAGGAGAGTGTCGCGGCCGTCGGCGCCAAGTTCGGCGAGGTGATGGCCGAGCTCAAGCGGCGCAAGCTCGGCGGACGGAAATTCCTGCGCGAAATGCCGTGGTATGTGATCGTCGGCCCTCCTGCCACCGGCAAGACCACGGCGTTGCGCCAATCGGGCCTCAACTTCCCAATCGACCTCACCGATGATCTGCAGGGCGTCGGCGGCACACGCAATTGCGACTGGTTCTTCTCCGAGAACGCGGTGTTGATCGACACCGCCGGCCGCTACGTCCAGCAGGAAAGCCAGCCGGACGTCGACGCCGCGGAATGGCTGGGCTTCTTGGACCTTTTGAAGAAACACCGGGGTCGCCGCGCGCTCAACGGCGTCATTGTAGCGCTGTCGATCGATGCGCTCTCGGAGGGCGACGAGGCGATCAAGGCCCACGGCCGCAAGATCCGCCGCCGGCTGGCGGAGCTGAACGATCGGCTGGAAATTCGTCTTCCTGTCTACCTGATGCTGACGAAGGCCGACCTGATCAAAGGGTTCGAAGCCTTTTTCGGCGGCCTGTCGACGACCGCGCGCGAGCAGGTATGGGGAACCACTTTCCCGCTCGATGCCCGCGTCAATGCCGGCACGATCCAGACGGAGCTCGCCAAGCTTGCCACCGAGCTGGAGCGGCGGCTGGTGCCCCGGCTGGAAGACGAGGACAAGCTCGGATCGCGTGCCGAGATCTTCCGCTTTCCGGCGCAGCTGGCGAGCCTCTCCGAGCCGATCCAGGTGCTGGTCGAGGCGATGTTCGGCGAAAGCCGCTATGAGGAAGCCGCCTGGCTGCGCGGCCTCTATCTGACGTCGGCGACGCAGGAAGGCGCGCCCATCGACCGCCTGACCGCGGCGTTGTCGTCCTCCTTCGGACTGCCGCCGCGCCGTGCCATGCCGACGGCGCGCGTCGAGAAACGCAGCTTCTTCCTGAGGAACCTCCTCACCGAAGTCATCTTCAAGGAGGCTGGCCTCGGTACATACGATCCGCTGGCGCAGCGTCGCCGCGCCTGGATCTGGCGTGGCGCTGCCGCCGCCTGTGCGCTCGCGGCTCTGCTGGCAGGCGGGGTGTTCACATGGTCTTACCTCGACAACCGCAATGCAATCACCGCACAGGCCGGTCAGTTCGAAGCCCTGCAGGGGCCGCTCACCGACGTCGCCGCCATGCCGGCCGCGGTCGAGCAGCCGACCATGGATGGCGCGCTGGCGGCGATGGACGCAGTGACGACGGCTCGAACGCAGCCACCGGACGCCGTCCATAACCTGCTCGGCCCGACCGCTTCGGCGGAGCTGGTGCGGGCACAGACCGATACCTACGACCATGCGCTGCGCAATGTGCTCGAGCCGCATATGGTCGCCCTGCTCGAGGCCACGATGTGGCGGCAAATCCGCGATCCGGATTTCATGCTCGGCGCGCTGAAGACCTACCGGATGATGACCGGCCTGTCGCAGATGGACACCGATTTCGCCCAGAACTGGTGGGTGAACAGCCTGCCGCAATTCGCGGCGGCTCCGCCCTTCCCCACTGCCGACGCCGAAGAGCATCAACTTGCCGCTATCCGCCGCATGGCCGTCGACGACAGCTACATCGCCCCGGATAAGCAACTGGTCGCGGAGGCACTGAAGACCGTATGCACGATCTCACTGCCGGAGCGCGCCTACAAGCAGCTGCTGGCCGACCCGGAAGTGGCAGCCGTCAAGGAATGGGTGCCGGCCAATTTCGCTGGGCCGAACGGCGCCAAAGTGTTCGCGCGCCGCTCCGACAAGACGTTGCGCGTCGGTGTTCCTGGCCCTTATACCTATGCGGGCTTCCACGACGCGATCCTCGACCGGGTCGAGGATGTAGCGGGACAGGCGGCCCTCGATCGCGCGGTCTTTGCCGGCGGCTGCTCGGAGAATTCGGAGACCTCGGTTTCGGCGCTCTCCGAGGACATCTTGAAGCTCTACTATGACGATTATATCGCCCAATGGGACTCTTTCCTGCGCGACATGCGGCTTGCGCCGCTTACCGATCTCAACATCGCCAGTGAGAACCTCAAGGACCTTTCAAGCGCCGACTCAGCGCTGAAGCGGCTGTTGACGGCAGTGGTGCAGGAGACCGACCTCACCCGCTCCGACGACACGTCGGCCGACAAAGGTGGCGCTGCCGTCACGACCGGCTCGAAGCTGCTCAGCAAACTCGGCAAGCTGGGCAAGGTCGTGACCACAGGCGCGAAGCTTCTGCCGCGCGCCGGTTCCGCCAGTCAGGTGGACATGACCGGCAGCCTCGTTGCCGAGCATTTCAAGCCGCTCAAAGGCACCATCGCCCAGGTCGACGGCCAGCCGCCGGCGCTCGACGCCGCCGTTGTGGCGCTGACGGCGCTGTCGAATGTGCTGCAGACAGTGACTGCCAATCCCAATCCGCAGGATGCGATCAAGAAGCAGGGCGGCCTTGCCGAACTGACCGGCGCGGTCGCCAGGCAGGCGCAGATCCTGCCTTCGCCGATCAATGACTGGCTGGGCGGCATTGCCGGCGACACCAGCGGCCTCTCGCAGAAGGCCGTAACCAACGAGCTCAACGCCATCTGGCGGGCCGACATACTCCCCTTCTGCCAGGCGGCGCTGAACAACCGTTATCCATTCAGCCCGGACAGTGCGGTCGACGTCAATGTGCGCGACTTTCAACGTCTGTTCGGACCGACCGGCATGATCGATGCCTTCACCAACGACCATCTGATCAACTATGTCGACACCGCCAGCGAGCCGTGGAAGTGGCGGGCCGATTTCGGCCTCGATCCCGCGGCGCTCGCCGCGTTCGAGCAGGCGAGGCATATCCGCGACGACCTGTTTCCCGGCGGCACCGGCCCGGTGATGAACTTTACGCTGGAGCCCAAGGACCTCTCACCCAACGTGGCGCGGGTCACGCTCAACCTCGATGGCCAGAACCTCGTCTACTACAACAATGCGACCAGGCCGCAGCCGATGACGTGGCCCGGCAAGGATGGCACCGGGGTGATTTCGCTCGCCTTCCAACCGGTCGATGGTTCGCCCGAAGTGATGCTCAACGAGACCGGCAGCTGGGCGTGGCTCAGAATGCTGCGCGGCGGCCGCTTCGCCGCGACCAAGCTCACCGACGTCTACAGCCTGCGGCTCGGCACGAAGGGAATGTGGGCCGATTTCGAACTCAAGGCCGCCAGCGTCGAGAATCCGTACACGCTCGAAATGTTCAAGAAGTTCACATGTCCGCCGCAGATCTGATAGTGCCCGGCTTCTACGGCAAGATGCCCGCCACCGGCGATTTCGTGACCCGGCGGCTGCCTGGAGACTTCGTGCGCACATGGGACCGCTGGCTGGCCCAGCACATCGTGCCGTTGTTCGAGCTCGAAGCCTGGCCCCAGAGCATGGCGTTGCGCTTCCTGGCTGGCCCCACCACCTTCGGCGCCTCGGCCGGCATCGTGCTGCGGAGCGCTGACAGGGTCGGAAGGCGGTTTCCGTTGAGCATCGTGGCGCAGCTCGCCGGAACTCCCCTTCAGCTGGCCTACGCCGATACATGGTTCGACAGCATCGAGGACGCTGCCTTCGCCGCACAACGCGGCGAGATGACGCCCGACGAACTGGACGCCGCGCTTGTCGCCCTGCCGGTGCCATGCGTCGAGCAGAATGGCGACGTCGTTGACGACCTGGTCGTTTGGACAGCGCGTTCGGATATTTTCGATGTCGATCCGCAGGCGCCTCAACCGACCCTGGAGCAGATCTTCGCCGCGAACTGGGAGACCAGTTGATGCAGATCTGGAACCAGATGGGCTATCCGCATCAGTTCACCATGGGCATGGACAAGGCCGGCCATGAGTGGATTGTCATTGTGGTGAAAGGCACGTTCGATTTTCCGGCGAAGCCTGGCGGCCTGGTGCAGAAATCGGCGCAGCAGGTCCCGCTCGTCATGGCCGATACGCAGACCGGCGCGCCCGGCTATTCGGCGACGCTCTGGGAGACTGATTTCGCCTTCCGCAAACCGCGCTGCGACGTGATCGCCAACGGTTGCGCCTATGCGCCGGGAGGACGTCCGGCGGAGCGCGTGCCGGTCGGCATCAAGGTAGGCAACTGGTCGAAGCTGTTCGAGGTTGTCGGCCATCGCGAGTGGCGTTCGATTGGGCCGGTCTTCACCGCAACCGCGCCGCAGCCCTTCCTGAAACTGCCGATCTCCTACGACGTCGCGTGGGGTGGCGTCGACCGGCTGGACCCGGAAGACAAGCTTCCCGCCAGCTACAAGTACAATCCCGTCGGCACGGGCTGGTCGCGCTCGAAGAACCAGCGTTTCGTTCCGGGCCTGCGGTTGCCGAACACCCAGGCCGTCGGCGAAGAGATCCGCTCGCCGTTCGGCGACTACAAGCCGATGAGCTTCGGGCCAATGGGCCGGGGCTGGCCGGGCCGCATCGAATATGGCGGCACCTACGATCAGAACTGGATCGACAACGTTTTTCCCTTCCTGCCCCAGGATTTCGACGAACGCTATTTCCAGATGGCGCCGCCCGACCAGCAGATCGACCATCCAAGAGGCGGGGAGGAGGTGGTGCTCGTGAATTTGACTCCAGAGGGACGTGTTGGCTTCCGGCTGCCCTCGACGGCACTGCCGATCACCTTGTTCAAGGGCAACGAGAAGTCGTTGGAGGCGAGCATTCACCCGGACACTATCCTGCTCGATCCCGAGAACCGTCGATTCTCGCTCGTGTGGCGTGTTTCGCAGCGCATCCAGAAGACTATCCTCGATTTCTCGGAATGTTGGGTCGGTCCGCCGACGGAGTCGATGCTGCGTGCCCGTGCAACCGGCAGGGACTATGTCCGAAGCGAGGGAGCCGCGTCCGAGGAGGTGGAAGACGCATGAGTACGAGGCTCGACATAGCCTCTGTCGGCATGGTGACGGCCGTCGGTCTCGATTCACCCTCGGCCTGCGCTGCAATGCGTGCGCGCCTCGACGGCTTCCAAGAGACGAGATTCGTCGGCTCGGGAACCGATCTGCTGATCGGCGCGCCCGTGCCGCTGCCACGGGACTGGATCGGCGAAAAACGTATGGCGCACCTGGCCGCAGCCGCGATCTGCGAGGCGTTCGAGACTATCCCTCAGGCGCGTGGCCAGACCGCGCTCATCCTTTGCCTCGCCGAGGAAGATCGCCCGGGCCGTCCGGCCGGCGATAGCGTGCGCCTGCTCCGCAATGTTTCGGAGATTACCGAAATCGAACCCAACATGCGCTCACGTATCGTCGCGCATGGCCGGACTTCCGGACACATAGCACTTGATCAGGCGCGCAGGATGATCGCTTCGGGTGAGGTTCCCTATGTGATGATCGCGGGCGTAGACAGCTATCTGACGGCGCCTGCCATCGCTTATTATCTCGGCGAAAATCGCCTGCTTGCCGCTGACAATCCGAATGGCTTCATTCCAGGCGAGGCTGCCGCCGCCGTTCTATGCACGGGCTCGCGTGGCGACGGCCTCCGCCTCTTCGGACTGGGTTTGGCGCGTGAATCCGCAACGATCTACAATGCCGAGGATCTGCCGCTGCGTGCCGACGGCATGACGTCCGCTTACAGCGCTGCATTCAAGGAAACCGGCATCGAGATGAACCGGCTTGGCTACCGCATCGCCGATCTCATCGGCGAACAATATTGGTTCAAACAGAGCGCCCTGGCGAGCCTGAGGTTGCTACGCGGCCGTCACGATTTTCAGGACATCTGGTCGCCCGGCGAATCCCTCGGCAATGTCGGCGCGGCCGTGGTCCCGCTGATGATCGGCATGGCCTGGATGGCGGCCCGCAAGGGATACGCCGCCGGCAATCCAGTGCTGATCGAAGCGTCGAACGATGCCGGTGCCTGCGGGGCGGCAATCCTCGCCGCGAGGGCAGCCTGATGACTGTCTACGCGAACGGTCTCGAAGTTGCCTGCAAGGCACAGGCCAACAAGGTGATCGCCGCCTTTCCGGACGTCTGCTTCACGCCGCCCGAAAACCCCGCGACGCCGCCGGGCGTCCCCATTCCCTATCCCTCGTTCGGACTTGATTCCGATACCGACAACGGCACCGGCACCGTCAAGATCGGTGGCGAGACCATTACCCAGAAGAATAAGTCGTACTACACCAAGACCAGCGGCACAGAGGCCGGATGCGCCGCCAAGAAAGGCGTGATCACTTCGGTCAATACCGGCAAGGAATATGCTGTCGCCTGGTCGAGCGACGTGAAAGCCGATGGCGAACCCGTCAGCCGCATGACTGACCTGTCGACCAACAATCATGCTTCTCCGACCGGCAACGCGCCGCCTTGGCCAAAGATCGGAAAATTGAAGGTCGGCAAGCAGTCCTGCGCGTCAATTCTGGCAAAGCTCGGCATGAAGGTGCACCGCTACGGTGACGCCAGCAAGGAATGCTCGTCCAATCAGCAATCGGACCACATCCTGCAGAATGCCTGTTTCCAGAATTCGCGCGGCGGCCAGGCCATCAGCACGACGCCGAGCTATACGATGAACGATGCGCCCTGCGTCTGCCTCCAAGACGCCACCGATCCCAACACCGAGCATGGCCGCAAAACAGCCGCCCAAGGCGAATGGGCAAAGGCACAGCGCGCGAAAGGCACGAACCCAAGCTACGAGGAAGTTCGGGAAGCCAATATGGAGGCCATGAAAAAGGCCAAGAACATCCCGGATGGACCACGAGGCAAGGAGCACCCCGCCATCGAATGCCTGAGGATGATTTGCGACATTCACTTCAAGGAGATCATGAGCGGACCGGAGAAAAAGAAAGACAGCACCGAGGCGCGTGCACCAGCAACCGGCAAGTTCAAACCAACCCCATCGAGCACGGTTCGCAGACGCTAGGAGAGATAACATGGCTGATTATAGCGTAACGGTAAATGGCACGGTTGCAGCGGATGACGGGACCATTTTCTCCGCCGTCGCGTATTACGACGGAGAGAGTTTTTACTCATTCGTCATTTCGGAATCCGACGTGGCCAGCGACGACAATCAGACTGAACGAATTTACGAAAAACCATGTTGGTTCACCGACATATGGCGCTCCGGTTCCGGTCGTCTCTATGTGTGCGACGACAACGGCATGGTGCATTCGGGCTCGGGGAGCGAATGGACGTCAAGCCAAGTTTCGCCTCGCCACTTGAATACCGTCTGGGGCTTCGACGACAACACCGTCTACGCCGGAGGATCGGAGGAGGTTGTCTATCGCTGGGATGGCGCACGCTGGGCCGCCGTTAGCCCCGCGCTCGGCAACACCATTCTTTGCATTGCAGGGTCGTCGCCGAGTGACCTTTATGTATCCGGCGAAGGAGCGCTTTTCTGGCACTATGACGGCAGGCAGTGGACTCAAATCCAGTTGCCGACCAACGCGATCCTAGTTGGACTGCTGGGATTGTCGTCGACGGATGTCCTGGTCTCAGGCAGCGCAGGGACCCTGTTCCGCGGGGCGGGCCTTGCCTGGACCGACGTCTCGCAACGCGGTCGGGATTTCTACAAAATGGCATTCTACCGGAAGACAATCCACATTGCCGGCGGCGGACAGGGGGTGTTCACGTTCGACGGGGCAACGGTTTCCAACCTGAAAGACGGTTTTCCCGTCTACCGTCTTTCGTCGAACGGCTCGTATCTAACGGTGGCCGGCGGGAACTCTGCCATAAGATATGACGGCTCGGAATGGGTCGGGCCTGACTACACCTGACGGCCTGAGACGGCCGGCGTGTCTGGTTTGGGCTTCGCAGCCAGATAAGCCCGCACCCTTCTGAGGTCGAGATCGGCAATGCGCAACGCCTCTTTGATCGACAGCATGCGCACGACGAATAATTCCCCGGCTTCGGGATATTCGGCGTAGCGCTCGCTCGCGATCTCGATGCCGACCTCGCCAGCCACTCGCAGTCCGTCAAGATGTGCTTCCAAACGCTCGACGAGTCGGGCAAGCCGCTCCTCATCCATGTCCGGATTCTTGCCGGGGTTGAGCAGGTTGTAGTCGTAAACAGTCCAGAGGAACGCAGCCATCTCAGCGTGTTGGCGGACAATCTCGCGAAGAACGGGCGCTGGCATCAGTTCAGATTGACCGAGCCACCGCGGAGGCGGTTGGTGGCACTTGCGTGGCTGGTCACATAGGTGCCGCGGATGGTGATGTGCCCATCCTTTTCCATGATGATCGTAGCTTTGCCGCACCGCAGCTCAAGACGTTCATTCGCAGTGATCCTCATTTTCTCACCGTCTCTGATGACGTGGGGAACATTTGACCGGTGCGCGGGATCGATGATGCGCCCGACAATCAACGGTCGACCGGGATCTCCATCCTGGAACAACAGCGCCACCTCCGCGCCGATCATGTCCGACGTGAGCTCAGTGAGGCTGCGCGCGGCCACTGCTGTTTCTCGAGGGTTTCCCGGGAAGACGACAAGGGGCGCGTCCTCGCCGAAGCCCAGGAATATGCCAATCACCACGCCTTCAATTCGCTCTACGATCTTTGTCATCGAGGCCCCTCAGTTCTGCTTTATCTCCGAGCCTTTCATGGTGATGTCGCTCGATGCCTTCACATTGATCTTACCCGACCCATTGACGGTAATATCCTTGCCGGAAATGTTGATCGTGCCGTCCTTCTTCATAGCGATCGCAGCCGAGCCGCATGTAATTGTGATGGCATCGCCAGCTTCAATGATCAGGGTCTTGCCGACCTTTATGGCTCCGTCCTCGCCGACCTCTACCAGACTGCCTTTGGCTATCTTCAACGCCCGCGAACCGCCGACATCGGTCGCATCGTCCTCGGCGATCTTGGCGTCCCGTCCCTTGCCGATCTGGGAGGCATGCGCTCCACCTATGTTGAAGCTCTGGTTTGCGACAACATCGACCGATTGGTTTGCCCCCACCGTCCAACTGTCCGATGCGCCAATGCTGTGGCTCTGTCCCGCACCGACGGTCACGCTCCGCGAGGCCCCGATCGTGTTCGTCTGCACCGCTCCGACACTTCGCGTCTCGGAAGTCCCCACCGTGTCGACGCGCGCGGCACCCACCGTGATGGTCTGGACGATCGCCACGGTCTGGGAATGACTGGAGTCAATGTTTTCCGTCGAATTGCCAACGACATGGATGGTCTCGTTGGCGCCGACGGTCAGCGAGCGGTTCGCGCCCACCGTCTCGGTGTCATTGCTGCCGATATGGGTGGTCTGATCGACGCCGACCTTGACGGTCTTGTTGTTGCCGACGTCCTCGTCAAGATTGTGGCCCACGGAATGCTTGGCGTCGTGATCGATGCGATCGGACTGGTCGTGCTGCACCGTCTTGTTACGGTCGTGCTTGATCAGCAGATGGTGGTCCTTCTGAGCCTGGAAATTGACGAGTTCGGAACCAGCCTTGTCCTCGAACATCAGTTCGTTGTAGCCGCCGCCGCCTTTCGAGGAATTGGACTTCCAGCCAGATTGCGTCGCGTTGCCCGGCAGCGCGTAAGGCGGCATCTCGGCGGCGTTGTAGACGCGGCCGGTGATGATCGGCAGGTCCGGATCGCCCTCGATGAAATCGACGATGACCTCCTGGCCGATGCGCGGGATCTGGATGAAGCCCCAGCCGCTGCCGGCCCAGGTCTGCGACACGCGCACGAAGCAGGACGAGTTCTGGTCCTTCTTGCCGAGGCGGTCCCAATGGAACTGCACCTTCACTCGGGCATATTTGTCGGTGAATATCTCCTCGCCCGAAGGACCCACCACCGTCGCGGTCTGCGGGCCACGCATGATCGGTCGCGGTGTGATGCGCGCTGGCCGGTAGGGCAATTTGGTGGGCGCAACGCCAAGCACCACCTTGAAATTCTCACTATGGGCCTCATTCTGCGTCCGGTAACCCGGATCGAACAGCCGGTATTCGGCGCTGACCACCAGATATTCCTGGTTCTGGTCGTCGCGCGGAAAACTGTCCAGCGTGAATTTGCAGCCGGAAAAAAGGCCGCGCACAGTGCCAACCGCTGTGCTGTGCTGGTGAACGGCCTGCAGTTCCTCACGCCGGATGCCGGCGATCGTGTCGCCGCGCCCGACATCCAGATGCGCTCCGGGCTGCCGATAGTTCTCGCCCGAAGCCTCCTTGTGGCTGAAGGGTTGGGAGGACTTCGCCATCAGGTCGGCGCCGGGCTTCTCGAAATCATAATCCGTATGAGCGTAGGCGCCCGGACGCACCGCACTGCCTGGAATCCATTCGGTGATGTATTCGACATCGCGTCGCGAGCCATGGCCCTCGAAATTGTAAAGCACCTTCTCGTAGCCTGGCGCTGGCTTCAGCTTGTTCATCGCGTCGCACAGCACGAGCGTGTGCTTGCCCTCATCATGCTCGAAGAAATAGAAAATGCCTTCGTGCTCGAACAATCGCTGCACGAAATCGAGGTCGCTCTCGTCATATTGGACACAGTATTCGCGCGACGGATAAGAACCCTGCAGTCGCTTCTCGAATTTTGCGATGCCGTATTTCGCAAAGATCTTTTCGACGATCTCGACAGCGGTCATGTTCTGGAAAATGCGGCAGTCGGTGGTGTTGCCGAGGAACCAGAGCCAAGGCCTGACGCTGGCCTCGTAATAAGCCAACCGATCCTCTATGCGCGTTAGCTTGAAATCCGACACCAGGCCGCTGAACCAGCGCTTTGGATCGGATTCACCTTCGACGGAAACGACGCCCCCCAGCATCTTCAGCGGATCGACGTCACGGCTCTTGCTGACGAACCCGACGGTATAGGCGAAACATCGGCTGATCTCGTCACGACCGACGAGATGAGTAAAGGTCAGCACGTCGGCGCCGACGGGCGTCTGTACAACCGTGGCACGTTCGTTCGGCATGGGTCGTGCCCCTCCTCGACGCGGCCAGTGTGATGGATTGAAGCCCCGCCCTCACGTTCGGAAGGTTTTCGAATTCACCGCATCGGATCGCTGCAAGCGTAGCATATGTTTGATGAAGGCCAAATAAGAGCAAGGGCTAAACCATGGCGTGCGTTCATGTGAAACGCACCTGTCCCACTGCGCTGGCAAGCTGCTAGAATGTCCAGGATTCAGGATTGCCAGTGGTTTCGAATGTTCATTTCGCTCCAGATCAGCAATGTTGACAGGGTGCCGCCAGGCATCGCGACGAGCTACGGCGCCCGCGACCGCAGCTTCGAAATCGGGCGCGAAAATTGCGACTGGACGCTGTCCGACCCCGACAAGTTCATCTCGGGCCGGCATTGCGAAGTCCGCTACCAGGCGGGCTCGTTCTGGCTTCTTGACGTCTCGCGCAACGGCACTTTCGTCAACGGCTCCAGCCAGCGCATGAATGCGCCGCACCGGCTAACCCAAGGCGACCGGCTGCTGATCGGCCGTTATGTCATCGTCGTTTCCATTGACGAAGAAAGCGTTACCACCGGTCGTCCGCAAGCCAGGACCGGTTCGACACAGCACGAGTTGCCACCGTCGACGGGAAGGCCGCTTGAACCCGGCGGTGTGCAATTCCCCAATCCGGCGCGGCGGCGCCCCGTCGAGGCAGCGCCGCTGTCGACGTCTTCGGCACTGCAGCCCAGCCCGGCTGTCCCGGCCATGCAGCCGGTGGAAGCGGACGGGATACTTCGCGATATCGCCAAGGCAGCCGGCTTACCGCCGGAGTTGTTGCAGTCGCGTGACCCGCATGACGTCGCCGCCGAGATCGGCGCGGTCTTGAGAACCACCGTCGAGCAACTGTCATTGCTGCTCAAGGCGCGCGCGGCGGCCAAGGTGCTCGCCAAAAGCGCGCACCGTACGATGATCGGCGCCGAGGACAACAACCCGCTGAAATTCGTTCCGGGCACCGATGACATATTGGAGATCATGTTTGCCAAGCGCCGGGCCGGCTATCTCGATGCCAGGCATAGCATCGAGGACGCGTTCCACGACCTGAAGACCCACGAAATCGCGACCTACGCCGCCATGCAGGCCGCGCTCTCGAGATTGCTCGACGACTTGTCGCCGGAGGCGACCGCCAAAAGAATCCCGCCGGCGTCCTTTTCATCCAGGAAAAGCCAAGCCTGGGATGCGCTCGTCGCAACGTGGCGGACGATGGAGGACAAGCACGAAAACGGCATGCTGGATGTCTTCCTTGCCTATTTCGCCGACGCCTACGCCAAGGCTGGCAAGCAGAAATAGCCATGCTCGGCAAACGTCGCGAACACGTCTCTTACAGGCTGTGCGACCGGCCTCGTGGGAAATCCGCTTCTTTGGTCATCCTGCTTTCCGATTTCAATCGGCTTGCTGTGCGATTAGGATAGCATGTGGGAGCTTGCCTGGCTGGCAAAGCGGCGTGGCTTGGAGCGTGTGCAGGAATGTCATGTTTCGGCAAGATCGGTCTTTCCGTGCGGCTCGTTGTTGATACTCAGCCCGGTGCGCATCTTTCATCGGGCCTGAAAGAAGCTCCTTGGACCTCTACGATGGTGCGCCAATGAGCTCGAAGGACGACCCCTCCGAGCCGCCGGACAAAACCGTCATCCGCGCGCCGCGGCCAAGGCAAAAGCCGCTGGTGTCTCCCGGTAGTTCCGGTCCGCAAAGCGTGCGACCTCGTCCATCGCCCGCCAGGGAATCGACCGTATTCGACCCCGGCGTCGGCCGGCAGGTGCCGCCGGGCTGGTCGTCCGGAACCGTGGTCGTCCAGGAGGCCAAGCACGGAAGGGCGCCCGCAGCGGCACCGGCATTGCAGCAGGACGCCTTGCTCGACGCCACTGCTGGCGTGGAGTACACCGCCGCAAATCCTCTCCTTGCCGCTGCGGGCCCTTTGCTTCTGCTGTTCGGTCAGTTGCGGCTGATCCCGGTCGAACGGCAAGCGGCGGCCTTGGCGCAGCATATCGCGGACGCCATCGAGACCTTCGACCGTACTGTCGCCAAAGCCGGCATCGAGGAAGAAGATGCGCGGATCGCGAAATTCGCACTTTGCGAAACGGCCGACGATCTCGTCGGCAACCTGCCGTGGCCGAACAAGGAAACCTGGCCTCAGCACAGTCTGGTGGTGCAGTTCTTCCACATGCAACCGACAGGCGCCGGCTTCTACGAAGCGCTGAACAATATCCTCGCCAAGCCTGAAGCGCATTACGACCTGCTCGAATTGATGCATGCCTGCCTGTCGCTGGGATTCCAAGGCCAGTACCGGGGATTGCCTGGTGGGCCGAACATGCTCGAACGCGTCCGGCGCGACGTCTACGACACGCTACGCTATTTCAGGCCGCGCCCCCCCGAGGACATTTCTCCGTGGTGGCAAGGCATGGCTGCGGCGATGGCCAAGCCACGGAGGCGGCTGCCGCTCTGGGCGATTGCTGCTGCCGCGACGGCCCTGGTGACTGCCGCCTTCTTCGGTCTACGGATATTGATCACCGATGAAGGCGATGCAACCGCCGGCGAGTTGCTGGCGCTCAATCCTTCCACCCCGGTTACCATTGAACGCGCCAGTGTGGCGGCACCCGCTGAACCGGTGCAAGCCAACCCGCCGCTGCCAGTTCCTCCAAGCACCACGCAGATCGACCGCATCCGCGCTGCACTCGCCAAGGAGATCGCCGCTGGCGGACTGAGCGTCGGCACGAAGGGCGACTTTATCGTTGTCGAGATCAGCAACCAGCTTTTGTTCGCATCCGGCCTGGCTGAGTTGAAGGCACAGTTCCAGCCCATCGCGGCGGATATCGCCACGGCGCTCGACGCCGAACCCGGAGCGATCAGGATCGTCGGCCATACCGACAATGTAAGGCCGAAGAAGTCGAGCACGTTCAAATCGAATTTCGATCTCTCCGTCGCGCGCGCGAAAGCGGTGCAGGCCATGATGGCCAAGCAATTGAAGGATCCATCGCGTCTGAGCGTCGACGGCAAGGGCGAAGACGAGCCCATTGCCGACAATGCGACGGCGGATGGCCGCGCCAGGAACCGCCGCGTCGACGTGATGATCCCAAAGGACGAAACGTTGTGAGCGGGCGCAGCGAGGAGCGGCTGATCCGCTGGGCGCTGCGGATATTCAGCACGCTTGCCTTGGCCGGCTACTCGGCCGCCGTCTGGTATGCCGGACCGCTGATCCGCTTCGCCGATACCCGCCCGCTTGGATCCATCTGGCTCAGGGCGGTGATCATCGGCGTGACCATTGCGGTGCTGGCGCTGTTCTATGGCATTCGCTTCTGGAAAAGGCGCAAGGCGCAAAAGGCGCTCGAAGCGGCCATTGTGCGCGGCGACGAGCGGAACGACGATTCACAGGTGCTCGAAGCGCGCATGAGCGAAGCCATCGCGACGCTGAAGCGGACGAGCGGCAAGCGCAACTTCCTCTATGATATTCCCTGGTACATCATCATCGGCCCGCCAGGCGCCGGCAAGACAACGGCTCTGGTCAATTCCGGGCTGAAATTTCCGCTTGCGGGCTCCGGCAATGCCCAGCCGGTGGCCGGCGTCGGCGGCACGCGGTCATGCGATTGGTGGTTTACCGATGAGGCGGTGCTGATCGACACGGCCGGCCGCTACACGACGCAGGAATCGGACCGCGAGCGCGACAAGGCAAGCTGGCTTGCTTTCCTCGGATTGCTCAAGAAGAACCGCACCAGGCAACCGATCAATGGCGTGATCCTCGCCATCAGCCTCGCTGATCTCATTGGCCTCGACGACCAGCAAATCGAGGCGCATGTCGCCGAGATAAGAAACCGCCTGCGCGAATTGCACGAGGTGCTGAAGATCCAGTTTCCCGTCTATCTGCTTTTCACGAAAGCCGATCTCGTCTCCGGCTTCATGGATTATTTCGGTGAATTCGACGAGGCGCGCAGGCGCAAGGTGTGGGGCGCGACGTTTCAGACCGCCGATCGCACAAGGAACATGGCCGGCGAGGCACCGGCCGAATTCGACGGGCTGGCGAAGCGCTTGGCAGAAGAAGTTGTCGATCGCCTGCAGGAAGAGGCCGACCCTGTGGCGCGCATAGCCATATTCGGCTTCCCGGCGCAGTTTGGCGCACTCAGGAACCGGATAACGCATTTCATCGGCAGTTTGTTCGATGCCTCTCGATTGCGGGTGAATGTCAGCCTGCGGGGTCTCTATTTCTCCTCCGGTACTCAGGAAGGAACACCGTTCGACCAGGTGCTGGGCACTATCGGCCGCAGCTTCGGCAGTGCCTCGCAGGCGCATCTTTCCGGCACCGGCAAGAGCTTCTTCCTGCACGATCTCCTGACCAATGTGATCTTCGCGGAATCGGGCTGGGTATCCTTCGACCGGACGGCCGAACGGCGCGCCAGGCTTGCTAGGCTTGGTGGCCTCGCCGCGATTGCGCTGGCCGCCCTGGCGGCGCTCGGCGTGCTCGGCCTCAGCTTCTTTGCCAACAAATCTCTGATCGCCTCCACCAGGCAGGCCATGGCGCACTATCGCGACAGCGCGGATTCGCTGCTCAAGAGCACGACGGTGACCGACGTCGACCTGGAAAACGTCATCGGCCCGCTCGACCAGCTGCGCAACCTGCCGGCCGGGTACGAGAATGGCGATCAGGGAAAGCCGATCGAGGAGACGTTCGGGCTTAGCCAGCGCGAGAGGCTGCTGTCGGCCTCCAGGGCTGCCTATCGGCAAGCGCTCGAGCGGACATTCCGCTCCCGGCTCCTGGTGCAGGCGGAGCGGACCATCCAAGCCAGGATGGCCGATCCTATCGCGCTCTACGAGCCGCTGAAGATCTACCTGATGCTGGGCGGCAAGGCTCCCAAGGTCGATGAAGAGCTGATCGTTTCCTGGATGAGGCAGGATTGGGAAGAGAACCGCTATCCCGGCGAGAACAACCGCCAGGGCCGCGCACAGCTCGAAAAGCATCTGCGCGCAATGCTTGCACTCGACGACGCCTATGATCCCGCCTTCGAACTCAACCAGCCGCTGATCGAAGCCGCGCAACGCTCGCTTGGGCGCATGAGCCTTGCCGACCGCGCTTCGGCGCTGATCAAGTCGGCGATCTACGCCGCAAGACTGGAGAACTTTTCCGTCGAAGCGAAAGCCGGCCCTGAGGCGCAGCTCCTGTTCGAACGCGTGGATGGCAGCGACCTCGCTGATCTCAATGTTCCCGGGCTTTACACGCGCGCCGGCTTCAACCGCTTCTTCCTGCCGCAACTCTCGCGCATCGCGCAGATGCTCGTCAACGACCAGTGGGTGCTTGGTGGCGGCGGCGAACAGGGCGGCATCGACCAGGACCTGCCCAAGCTCGGTCCCGAACTGATCGACCGCTATAGCAAGGAATTCTCCTCCGCATGGAACGGTGTACTCGACCAGCTGAAGTTCAAGGCGTTGCTCAAGGACAGGCCTCAATACCTGGCGCTTTCCGCCCTCGCCGCGCCGGACTCGCCTCTCGATCAGCTCTTCACGGCGGTCGCCGATGAGACCGCATTGACGAAGGAGGACACCATGGCCGAAGGCGAGAGCAGCGCGGCACGGGAGGACCCCGCCAGCATGGCCAAGGGTCTCGCACGCATCGGCCTGCAGATCGCCGGCGGCAAGTCACAGAGCCGTGCCGGCTCTGGGTCGGCTGTTGCGCAGAATGCCGGCGCGAGCGTCGAGGCACAGTTTCGATCCTTCCAGTCCCTAGTCAGCGGCGCCAGCGGACGGCGGCCGCTCGATGCGTTGACGCGGAATTTCCGCGACATCTTTCAAAGCCTGAAGCTGTCCGCCGATGTCCCTTCACAGACCGAACGCTTCAACGCCAACCTGCAGCTGCAGATCTCCACGCTGCGCGCCAATGTCTCGCGCCTTCCGAAGCCGCTTGCGCACATGATCAACGCGGCAGCGGACGAGTTTGAGGGCAATGTCGCCGAAGCCTCGGTGGCCAACCTCAACAAGAATCTCGACCAGACGGTCACACAAGTCTGCGAGCAGGTGGTCAACGGTCGCTATCCCTTCGCCAGCGACGGCACGGAAGAGATATCGATAGCGGATTTCGCCAAGCTTTTCGCGCCGGGCGGGCTGATGGACCGCTTCTTCGCGCAGAACCTTGCGCCGCTGATCGACATGACCGGCCAGGAATGGACCTGGAGACAGGATGCCCGCACCAGCCGCGACCTGGCGAAGTCGACCTTGAAATCATTTGAGTCGGCCGCCGAAATCCGCAGCGCCTTCTTCCCTTCCGGCGGCTCGGTGCCGTCGGTTTCGATCACCATCACGCCTTTTTCGCTGAATGGCGACGCGGACAACGCGGTTCTCGATATTGACGGCCAGACCGTCCAGAGCAGCCAGACGGGGAACGCGCCAGGCACAGTGACGTGGCCGAACAGCACGGCCTCAGCTTCCGCCAGTCTCACCCTGCTGCCGGAGATGCCAGGCCGCGACTCCGCTCTTAAATTCGAGGGACCGTGGGCCTTGAAGCGTCTGTTGGACAAGGCGACCATCACCGCCAATGGCGCCAACACCGAAGCCCGCTTCGTGATCGGCGGACGAGATGTCGCTTACACGATCCAGGCCGGACCGGGGACCAATCCCTTCCTGCTGCCGGCCCTGTCCAGCTTCAGCTGTCCGAAGGCGTTCTGACATGCCTGTGTTCCAGCGCACTGCCAGCTTCAGCCTTCATTTTGGTACTCTAATCTATGCGCTTGTGGCAAAGTAGCGTGGGCGCGCTGCCCATGCTTGGTCGCAGAGGACGCTCGCGAGCGCTTGGTGGCAAATTGAGCACTGCCGTCCTTCCCATCGAAAGCTTCGGCGTGAGCCATAAGGGCTGCGTGCGCGACCACAACGAGGACAATTACCTGATAGAGCCGCAGACCGGTCTCTGGGTGGTGGCCGATGGCATGGGCGGGCACGAGGCCGGCGAGGTCGCATCGGCCAGCATCGTCGATCATCTGGCGACGATCGGCATCGCGAGCTCGGCGCCGGACCTTCGCGCGCGCTTCGAAGACCGGATGAGCCGCGCCAATTCCGAGATCCGCAACATCTCTCGATCCCGCGGCATCACCATCGGCTCCACCTTCGCGGCCTTGCTTGCCATGGACGGACGGTTCGCCGGCCTGTGGGCCGGCGACAGCCGCATTTATCTGGTCCGCAACGGCGTGATCCTTCAGGTCTCGAAGGATCACACCGAGGTCCAGGAACTGCTGGACCGCGGCATGATCAGCGCTGAGGAAGCACTTACCTGGCCGCGCCGCCATGTCATCACCCATGCCGTCGGCGTCAGCGATGAGCTCGAGATCGATTTCCAGCAGGGCGAGCTGATGCCGGGGGATGTTTTCGTTCTGAGCACCGACGGACTGACGGCGCATGTCAGCGATGCCGAGATCGAAGCCGCGGTGAGATCCGCAACACCGCAGGCGGCGTGCCGGCATCTGCTGGAGACTGTGCTGGCGCGTGGCGGAACCGACAATGTGACCATCGTACTCGTGAAGATCGGTGGCGGGCGCAACGATGCGCCCCATTCGGATCGGCCCGGAGTGGAGAGCCTGGCGAGATGAGCGACGACGACAAGACCCGGATATTGACGGACGTCACCTATGCTGGCGTCGGCACGCAGCTCAGCGGCATTTACGAACTCGACGAGAGGATCGCATCCGGCGGCATGGGAGAAGTCTATCGCGGCCACAACATCCAAACCGGCGACCATGTGGCGATCAAGATCGTATTGCCTGAATTCGCCCGCGACCAGACGATCCTGTCGCTGTTCCGCAAGGAAGCCTCGATCCTCAACCATCTGTCGCATGACGCGGTGGTGCGCTATCACGTCTTCACCATAGATCCGAGGATTGGCCGGCCCTATCTCGCGATGGAGTTCGTGGACGGCCAATCCCTATTCGACATAATGCGTCGCGGACCGATGCCGGGGGAGGAAGTGCGTCGGCTTTGCCATCGCCTGACGTCGGGGCTTGCCGCGGTGCACCAGGCGGGCGCGGTCCACCGCGATCTCTCGCCGGACAACATCATCCTGCCTGGCGGGCGGGTGGAACGTGCCAAGATCATCGATTTCGGCATCGCCCGGTCGGCGGCCGCGGGCGGTGAAACGCTGATCGGCGGGAAGTTCGCTGGCAAATACAATTACGTTTCGCCGGAACAGCTCGGCCTCTATGGCGGTGAGATTAGCGAGCAGTCCGATATCTATAGCCTCGGACTGGTGCTCGCCGCCGCATTGCGCGGAAAGCCGCTCGATATGAGCGGCACGCAGTACGAGGTCATCGAGAAACGCCGGGCCGTGCCGGACCTGTCCGACATCGATCCCGATTTCCACGAGCTCATCGGCGCGATGCTGCAGCCGGATCCGCGCGATCGGCCGGCCAGCATGGCCGAGATCGCCAGGGCAACGCGTAGCGAGGATGTCGACGTGACATTGCCGCCGGCATCATATGGTTCGCGTGAACGCTCGGGCTTGCCGCGCGCCGGCTGGACGGCGCTGTCCGAGTCCAGGCCCCAGCCTTCGGCGTCTCCGGGCGAACAGCGCTTCGTCGAACATGTGCGGCCGGCGCATCTGTCGCAACCAAGGCCCGCGCCAGCGCCCGCGCCGGCCAGCGCGCCCAAGCCGGCTGCGCCGCGAAGATCGTCGCGGATGCCGGCTATCGCTGGCGGCCTGCTGACGCTGGCACTCCTGTTGGGGGGCGGTTTTTACTTCAGTGGGATTCTTGCGCCCCCGCCGGCCGAAGAGAGGCCGAAGCCGGTGCCCGAACCCGCTGTGGAGGCCCCCAAGCCGGTGGCCCAAACGCCGCAGCCGGAAACATCGAAACCTCAGCCGCAATCACCGATACAGCCTCAGCCAGAGCCGTCAAAAGCTGACAACGCTGCCCCTGTCGAGACAATGAAGCCACCTGCCCTACCGGATGCACAGGTGAAGTCCCCAATACCGGCTGAGAACCAGGCGGACGCGGCGGCCGAGCAGAAACCGGAGCCAGCCAAGCCCACCGAAACCCCCGTAGCGACCCCCAGGCCGGAGGTGTCGCCGGCAACAGAACCACAGCAGCCCGCCGAGCAGGCGCCGGCCGCCCAGCCGCCGACCACCGACAAGCAGGAGCCTGTCGCGCCGCCCGTAGGGAAGCCGGCCCCGGCGGCCCAGCCCGAATTCACGGCCAACAACAATCAGGCGCAACTGCCACCGGTCGAGATCAAGCCTGCCCAGACGCCACCCGTGTCAGTGCCGAAGGCTGGGGAAAGTGCAAACCCGCCGACGATAAAACCCAGCGCAACGGATCTCGTCGACATGCTTTCCAATTTGGCCAAGCCTAAGGCTTCCTCGCCGCCGACTTCGGAGAGCCCGTTACCGGCGCAGCCGACTAGTCCGCCGGCAAAACCGGCGGCCCCGCCCCCGACCGCCAGCCAGCCGACGCCATCAACCGCGCCGCCAGACCCGGCACCGACAGCACAGCCATCCCGGCAGCCGCGGCCGCCGGTGACCACGCAGCCCGGAAATACCGAAGTCGCGATCAATATGCCCAAGCCGGCGGTTCCGCCGGCGAAAGCGGCCGACGAGACGGTGCAACGCGCTTCATGGGTGCGCGACTTCAGCGGCGGCGACTGTTTTTACGCGTCGCTGACATCGGCAACAGACAGCGCCGCCGCTATCGAAGGCTTTGCAACAGCCGTGCAGCCCTTCGAGCAGATGCTCAATGATTTTAAGACGAAGTTTCATCTCGAGCCGGACATCAGCGTCCGTCTCATCGAGCAGCCCCAGTGTGAAGTGACCAACTTTCTGCGCTTCCTCGACCGGAACCAGGTGGAAAGGCCTGAGCTCGTTCTCGACCGGGCGTCGGTGGCGGATGGCGCGCCGATCACCGGCGCGCTGGTAACGCATGGCGGGCTCGTTTCCAACGTCATGCTGATCGACCACAGGGGCATCGCCTTCAACCTCGATGACCGCATGGTGGCGCAAACCGACAAGGCGACCTTCAGCATCCCGATCGGTCTAGGCGCCGCCGACAAGGCGGCCGGAAAGGCCCTGCCGCAGATCATGCTGGTGATCACCGGGCCGCGGGATATTCAGGCGGCAATGTTCTCGATACCGACACCGGCCTCCGAGCTTTTGCCAAAGATCCTCGGGGAGATCGAGGCCGACGGTTCGCAGTTTTCCGCCACCGCCAAGTATTTCCGGCTCGGCGGATAGATATGAAACGCCGATGGACCCTCGCTACCTGCATTCATTTTGCCAGGCTTTGACGCGCATAGACTGGTTTCGATTCTTGCTGGGCTTCTCCGCCCGCGTGGCATTTTCCGCGCTGTTCGGCGCGGCGCTGCTCTTTATCCTCTCGACCAACAGCGCGCACGCCGAATTCACCGTCTGCAACCAGACGCTCGATGTCGTCAATCTCGCCGTTGGACAGAAGGTCGACAATGCCGACCAGACCGACGGCTGGTGGACCATCGGCGCCAACCAGTGCGTGAACGTCATCCGCGAGGAGCTGACCAACCGGTACATCTACCTGTACGCGACCGATGTGTTCGGCCATGCGATCCTCGACGGATCGACTGAGATGTGTGTCGATCGGCGCCGCTTCTCTATCCGTGGCATCGAAGAGTGCTGGCAGCGAGGTCATATCGCGGCGCGTTTCGTCGAGGTCGATACCCTTGAGCAGGTGCGCTGGACCTATTTTCTGACCGGAAACAGCCCGTGACGCACAGCATCGACACGAGCTTCAAACAGAAGAAGCTGGCGCGCCAGAGCGAGCGCAGACGCAAATTTTGGCGCCGCTTTCTTGCCGGCATTGCTGCGCTCACCATCATCGCGATCGCGACCGGCTTCTATCTGACCAAGGATGACTGGTCGTTCGGCGACGAGGATGAAGACCTGCATCCCGTCGAAGGTATGGAAGACGTGCCGCCCGACGCCTCGGTCTATGTGCCGGCCATCATCGACCTTGCTGGCGACCCGATGTGGATCACGCTGGCGCCCGATGCCGACACCGCCTCGAAGGGCCATACGGTTGCGCGCCCGGCCGAACTCGACACTTCCGGGGCTTCGCCGCAAATCGAGATTCTGTCTGACGTGATGCTGAGCACCAGCGAGAAATTCATGACGACGATCCCCTCAACGCAGGAGGATTTTGCCTTTTTCCAGGCGCAGCGGCAGGCTGCTCCGAAGCCTTCCGCCGCAGCACCGGACGATCAGCAACCGACTTCGCCCGCACCTGCCGTGGCGCCCAACGATGAACGAAGCGATCTGGCGAACGACCTGCAGGCGCCGCCGGAAGGGGGCGAGATCCCCGCCAGTTCCGCACCCAAAGCCGACGCAGACGATCCTGAGGCCGGCTGGGGCGAGACCATCGACCAAGGCGAGGCAGCGCTCCCCGCCTTCAAGAAAACCGCGATCGAGAACAACACCACCGTCGAGACCGTCATCAGCGAATATCAGCGCTTCGAGGCCACGGAGGATACTTTCGTGAAAATCCTCAACGACCGCAGCCTGGATGGCGTGGTGCTCGACGCCCATTTCTCCGCGGACGATGCCAGGCTTGCGGGCGAGGCGCTGAAAGCGCTGTTCAACCGCGACGGACTCGAACCCGGTTTTGTGGTCGCGTTGCGCGGTTTCCGGCCGAACCGCGAGACGACGACCATGTCGCTGATGCAGGTCTCCGTCTACGCAAGGAACGTCTATGTCGGTACGCTGACGCGCAATGCGGCCGGCGCCTTCGTTTCAGGCGTCGACCCCTGGGTCCGCGAAGACCTCTTCAACTATTCCGGTGCCTCGGATCAGGGCGGGCCCAAGCGGCAGTATCGCCTGCTCGACGCAATCTACTCGACCGCGGCGCGCAACAAGGTGCCGACCAGCGTGATCGGCGAAGCGATCATATATCTGTCGAGAGGACAGGATCTGGACGCTTTCGCCAGCGAGGACCAGCGCTTGGTGCTGATCTACTCGCAGACACCGCGCGGCCAGGGCGATATCTCCGGACGGGTGCTTTACGTCGGCGTCCTGGGTAAGGACAAGAACCTCGACTGCTTCGTCTTCCAGCAAAGCGACGGTCAGTATGCCTGCGTGACCGGCGATGATCAGGTTCGTTCGCTGACCGTCATCAACGGCATGGTCACGCCGGTGAGCGGGGTGATGACGTCGACCTTCGGCCCCCGTAAGCATCCGATCCTCGGCACGGTTAGAATCCACAATGGCGTCGACTGGGCGGCTCCAATCGGCACGCCGATCCTGGCCGCCTTTGACGGCGAGATCAGTTTCCAGGGCGATGGCGGCAGCTATGGCAATCTGGTCAAGATCGCCCATTCAAACGGGCGCGAGACGCGCTACGCGCACATGCAGAAATTTGCCATAGCCAGCGGCGTCGGCACCAAAGTGAGGGCCGGCGACGTCATCGGCTATATTGGCACCACCGGGCTCTCGACCGGACCGCATCTGCATTTCGAGCTTTATCAGAACGGCGAAGCGATCGATCCCCTCGGGACGGTCACCACGGTTGCCAGCGCTGATTCCGCCAATCCCGGCGGGGCCGGCAGCTCTGGCGATTCTGCCGTCGAGACGCTAACCGACCGGATCGTGCATGTCGAAAGCGGCGGCAGCGCCCGTGCCAAGAACCCCAACTCGTCAGCAACCGGCGCCGGCCAGTTCATCACCAAGACCTGGATCCGGATGATGAACACCTATCGTCCCGATCTTGCCCGTTCGCTCTCGACCGCTGACCTGCTCGCGCTTCGCTATGACTTGACTTTGTCGCGCGAGATGGTGCGTAACCTCGCGCGCGAAGGCGAGGCCTATCTGCGCGCCCGCGGCCACCAGATAACGGCAGGACGCCTTTACCTCTGCCACTTCCTTGGCATGGAGGGAGCGCACCAGGTGCTGGCCGCGCCCGGCTCGTCGCAATTGAGCGCCGTTCTGGGCTCGGCCGTGATCGAGGCCAACCCGTTTCTCATCGGCAAGACCGCCAGCTATGTCGTTGACTGGGCCGAACGGAAGATGGGACAGAAAGCGCCGCGCGTTTTGACGGATGTAAGCCAGCCGGCGACGACCACGACCGAACTCAGGCAGACATCGCCGGAGTTCGAAAAATACAAGCAGGCAATAGCGACCCTGCTCAATTCAATCCAGGATACGCCTGGGCCAGGCTAGTCTAGCGCATTTCACCGCTTCGAGGAAACGGTGAACCGCTCTATCTCTTTGTTTTGGTTTTGAGGCAACTCCCAAGGGAAGGCGCGATGCGCTTTTCCCGGGAAAGCCGTTTCACGATTTTCCTGGAGTTGGACTCCCGTTTGACTGTATCGCCTTTAATGGATCGCCTGGCGCCAATTGCCTACTCGGTCCTGATGCGCATTTCCACGCGGCGGTTGACAGGATCGTAAGGATTGGCGACGCGCGGATGCGATTTGCCAAGGCCGATTGCTTCGAGCCTGGTAGATTCCACGCCGTTCGCGGTCAGGAAGGCCGCCACCGACTGCGCCCTTCGCTGCGAAAGGTCCTGGTTATAGCGATCCGAGCCGGTTGCATCGGTATGACCTTCAACGACAAAGCTGAACGTTTTCAGCCGATTGTCCTTCAGCGCCTTGGCGAACTCGTCGAGTTCGGTGCGCGCGATCTGGTCGAGTTGCGCGGAATCAAGGGCGAAATTGATCATCATGTCGAGACCGGTTTTTTGTGAAGCCGAGCCAGTCTTCTCAGCCTTGCTCTTGCACTCTTCCTCCGTGCCGACGCAGATGCCGCGCGAGGCGCCCAGATTGCCTGGCTGGCCGGCGAAGAACTTCACGATGTCTTCCGACTTCTGAAGCGGATCGGCGCAGACATGCGTTGAAAGAAGCATGGCCGCCAATGCCAAGGCTGAACTGCCCCATCGCATGACCGTTACTCCTGTCCGAGAGGATTTCGCTGGCGCGTACCATATCAAATCGGCAAGCGATTGTCTGCGAACAAACGCGTGCTGCTCGTGGCTGCCGACCTGCCAACACTGACGCTTGACCGGCGCCCGGCCACAGGCTTCAGTGCTATTCCGCTGGCTTTCGGGGTGTGGCAGCCATGGCCAATGAACTCGGATACAGAACGGCACGGGATCTGTTTCTTGCTTGTCCCGCCATCGCCAGGGACATGAAATCGCTGGCCACCGGTCAGCCGCCGCTTGATTTTTGCCGTGCCCTGCTTGCCGGGCGGGTGCCGGAAGAAGCCGTCACGTTCTGCGCCTATCTCCTGCCCGAGCGAGCCGCCGTCTGGTGGGGACATGAATGCCTGAGCAATCTTGTTGAGCTCCTCGCGGAGCGGGATCTCGAATTGCTGGCGCTTGTCCACGACCGCGTCGGCGAACCCGACAATCCTCGCCATCAAGCTGCCCTGAGCAATGCCTTGGACCTGCCGCCGGCGACACCGGCCGCCTGGATCGCTTTGGCAGCGGTGTGGCGTGAGCCGACCCTCAACATGGTGTCGACCGGATTTCCTGCCGCCCATGCCGTCAATGCCGGAATTCTGGCCGGGCTGGCCCGCGCCTCGCTGGCGGACCGGTTTACCGTGCTTTCCGCCTTTGTCGAAATGGGCATCCAGATGGCGGAGATGGAGGCGTAACGGCTTTCGCCGATCCCTATTCGCCGTCATGCTGGCATCAGGCCAGCATCACCGGCAACCGCCTTGTGCCCATCTGGCCAGAGCGACCTTGAAGCGGGTACCGAGCGGATGCTGCAGGCGCAGGACCGAGACGTCGTTGGCGGCGAAATTCTTCGCCTGCTCGCACAATCTTGTTTCGTTCCACTCATGGCAGGTGTCGCAGTGCTTGCCTTCCCAAACCGACTTGTCGAGGCCTTCCACCGGACTGAAAAGTGGTTCGCTCCTGATCAACTGGGCGATGCTCTTGCCGTCGATCGCCGGGTCGCCGAACTTGACGGGACGATCGAAAAGAATCGGGCCGTCAGTCGCCAGCTTGGGGATTTTCGCGCGTAGAAGATCGAGCGCAAGCTGGTCGTCGGCCAGGCCTGACGACGCGCCGGTGTTGCGGGTTCCGGAGCCGGCTTCAGCCGGCGGAACGCTCGCCTCGCCGACGATCAGCGGCGCGTTGAAATCGACCTTGTGCAGGACAACCTCGGTGGTCAAAGAAACATTGATCCAGGGGCGTTGCTTGCCGGCGGTCGCCTTGAAGACGTCGCTGGTCACCCTGTTCATCGCTTCGGTGATGGAGACATTGGATTCTCCAATGTGCTGGAGCAATGCCGTCGTGAAGGGCGAATGGTCGCCGGAGCCATCATAGGCGAGTTGGTTGGGACTGGCCGCGAAGGCGACGAGCGTTCCCGCGCCGCCATTCTCGATCGGAATTTCCGCAAGCCCGCTGCTTGCACCTTTGATGCCCGCGGTCTTTGCCAGCACATCGGCCAAGGGATTGTCGCGGCATGCGTCCAGGAACACCAGCCTTATGCTGGTCTCACGAGACATCTGGCGCAGGATGAAATCGACAGACACGGTCTCAAAGTCGAGCGAGGTCTCGTCCTCGAGCGCGGCATCCACCGGAAGCAGATAGTTCTTGCCTGAAACCTGCAAGCCGTGGCCGGCATAGAAGAAAAGCGCCACATCGGCGCCGCGCACCTGCTTGGCGAACTGGGCGACCGTGGCCTGGGTCTGCTGCTTGGTGAGGTCGAAGCCGGAGATCACCTCGAAACCAAGGTTCTGCAAGCGCTCGGCCATCGCCTGGGCATCGCGCACGGGGTTGGCGAGCGGCGCGGCGTGCTGGTACTGCGAGTTGCCGAGCACGAGCGCGACCCGGCGCTCGGCGCTGGCGGCCGTCAAAGTCAAAAGCAAGACAAGGGCGGCAAGACCGGCGCCGCGAAGCAGGCCGGCGCAAAACGCGATTGGACGGGAGCCCACCCCGACCTCAGTTCGCGAGCTTCGTGGCGGAGAATTCGATCCGCCGATTGAGCGCCTTGTTCTTTGGCGTGTCGTTGGCGGCAACCGGCCTATCCTCGCCATAGCCGGCGGCACTGATCTGGCTGCGCGGCACGCCGTCGGCGACCAACGCATTGGCAACCGCCTGGGCGCGCCGTTCCGAAAGCGTTTTGTTTGCCTCGGGCGATCCATCGGAGTCGGTGTGGCCGGACACTTCGACCTTGAGCGTCGGACACTTGCCGACGACACCTTCGACCTCCGCCAGCAGCGGACGGCTCTTGGCATCGAGCCTGACGCTTGCCGGGCGAAAGTAGATGGCGCCGGTGCGCGACAGCACGGCAAACCGGTTGAGGCACTCCTCATCGCTGAAATTGGTCTTCGCGGCATCGGTGGCCACCGGACCGATATCGGCGCCAGCAGCGACGGTCTGAACCGCGGCCGGCTTGCTGCCGTCGGCAATGAAGACGAAGTCAAAGGACACCGAGGCGGTGGGCACTATGTTCGTCACATTGGCGGCCTGCTGCAGCTTGTCGACGTTCGGCAGCAGGCCGAAGTCCTCGACATGCACCGCGACGGGAGCCTCGGAAGCAACGGAGACCTGAGTGTCGCTGATCATGGTCACGACGACGCTCGCCTCCAGGTCCTTGTCGACACCGTGCAGGCTCAGCCGGAATGGCAAGGTTGCCTTGATCCGGCGTTTGACCGGCAAGTCGGCAAATGCGGCCGGGTCCACCTTGGCCGTCAGCTCGGCCGTCGGATACTTGAATGTCTCGAAGAACAGGAAGCGCATGCGCACATTGCGGAGATCGACACCCGTGTCGACGGAATTGAGATCGAAGCTGATCTTGGCGTCACCGGCGGAACTCAGCGTGCCGGTGATGTTCCTGATCTTGTTGGTCTCGACGATCGTGTTCTTCTTGACCGACTGGTAGGTGAGCACCGAGGCGGCAGGATCGAGCGTCCAGTTCGCCGCGGCATTGGCAGCTTGCGGCCAGAACAGCAACAATCCGGCCATTGCGATGATAGTGAGACCCGCGGCTTGCGCAGCAGCGCCTGCCTTCGTCCTCCGCCAGAATGCGATGACTTCGACCACGGAACGCCCCCTTGCCCAGGACAACCCAATATCGATACCGGCATGCGATCGGAGCATAGAGCACTTGCCCTTGCTTGGCGAGCGGCTCTAGCCGTCGTGCGCGGTTGAAGACGCATGCCATGCAATCATCTGAGAGCGCGTCGCCATAGTCCGAGCGCGGCGATCAGCGAGTTCAGTGAAACTTTTGGTCAGCCTCCCCAGCCGCCACCGCCGCTGCCGCTGTTTCCGCCGCTGTTGCCACCACTATTGCCACCACTATTGCCGCCGCCTATGGCCGGTAAGACGGGGGGCGGAGATTCAGGCGTTTCCCCAACGGGTTTGATCAGTTTCTTGGCAACGACAACCTTTGGCGCGGTCGTCGTGCGAATGACCTTCGTCTTGTGTTTCACCGTGGGGGTCGGCTCGGCTCTCGGCGTCACGGTCGTGCACCCCGCGACAACCAGAGCGCCTGATAGGATCGTTGCGACGATTGCGTGTTTTTTCGATGCCCAGCCCACCGTATTGCCTCCACATTGATCAGAACAAGTCCCGGCGCGGGTTGGCTTGTTCCCAGACCGCCCTGGCCGTCTTGACCAGTCGATCGTCCAACGTGCCGTCCGCCGAAATCTTCGATTTGAGGTCCTCACGCATCCGCTTCAGAGCCGCCGTCTTGGCCTTGGCTCCGAACTTCGCCAGTCTGCTCCTGGCATCCGGAATTTCGTTGCGGAGATCGAGCGCGGCGGCGAAAGCAAGATAGCGCACCGCCACGGCCTGGTCCGCCTTGTCACCCCTCCGCATCTCCAGAGCCGCGCGATCATACGCGGCCGACTGATCGCCGCGGTCGGTCGCCAGCTCGAATAACCTTTGCGCTTCTGCAAGATCCTGCTGCACGCCGACACCGTCTCTGTACATGCGCGCAAGGCTGCCGGGAGCGTACGGTTGGCCGAGATCCATGGATTTCTGGAAAAGCGAGAGTGCTGTCTTCGGGTCCTTCTCGACCCCCGTGCCGGCGAGATAATTGCGGCCGAGCAAGTTCATCGAATACATGTCCTGTCGCTCGACGCCAGCTTTGAGGAAGGCCACGGCGCGAGCTGGATCGGCAGGCACGCCATTGCGACCTTCCGTGAAGATCGCCGCAAGATCGTTCATGGCATAGGTGTGCCCCATCGCCGCCGCCTTCAACAGCAGGTCCAGCCCCTTGGTGCTGTCACGCTCGACACCGTAGCCGTTGAACAAGGCGCGGCCCCACGAGGTCATCCCATAGGGATCCCCCTTGTCGGACGCTGCAGCGTAGAAGGTATTGGCCTGCTTGCGATTGACGGGCATGCCCGTTCCCGTCGCGTTGAGGTAGCCAAGCTCGAACACCGCGCGGACGTGCCCCTTGTCGGCAGCCTCCTGGATCGCCTTCTTGGCCTCATCGACCTTGCCGACCGCAAGCAGCGCCCGACCGAGCTGGTAGCGGAAGCGAGCGACGTCCGGATAGGCTTTGACCGCCGCCCGGCAGACGTCGACGGCGTTGCTGCTGATTTCGTTCGGCAGCAGGCCGGGGACGACGCCCTGCAGGTCAAGAGGCTCACCGGCCTCCCTATCGCAGGGATCGACGGTTGGTGACAGCTTCATCGTCGCCGGCTTCGACGAAGCGTTGTCCGCCCTGATTTCAAAGCCGACTATCAGTGGTTTGACGGCGCCAATCTGGGGTTCGTAGCGCAGGTGGTCGACTTCATCGGCCATCAGGCGCGAATCCGGAGATAAGGTCCGATCCGGCAGGGACAGTGTCCCGGTTGCCGGGTAGCTCGCAAGTTTCAGGCTGACCGCGGGATCCGTGGTTGGGAAATCCAGCTTCAACGGAACCGGACCCACGCCGACGGGAACCTGTACGTCACGGTTTTCGATCGCTTCGGCGGCGCCGGTAATGTGAATGCCTCGTTCCACCACTTCCTGTTTCTGCTCGGACTCGATCGAGGCCATAAGTTGCCTGCCCTCGGCGCCCTCCCCATTCTTGACGCGGAACACCAGGATGCCCTGGGATTCGCCACCCCAATTGTCGCGTGTGGCATAGACCAGCATGTCGACTTCTTCCTGGGCGCCAGCACCCTTGGGCACGTCCATCTCCAATCGGGGAAGATCTTTGCCGGCGATCCACTCACCCGCCGCAACCGGCTTGCTATCCAAGATCAGACGCCCCAACGCCGGCGGTCTCTCGATGCTGACGGTGACCGCGCCGCCATCGACATCGACCGGCTCCGGGAGGTCGAGCGCGACAGGCCCAACGCCGGACGGCACGACCTTTTCCAGCACCGGCGGCAGTGCGGGCCGGCTGGTGCGACGCATAAGGACGACCTCGTCGATCAGCGATGAGTTTTCCCAAGGCACCTGCTTGCCAGCCGTAGCCTCGACCACATCACGGCGAACGGCCGCCATCACCGAGCGTATCTCCTGGTTCGGCGCCAGCGCGCGACGGGAGAAGGCGGAGGAAAAAGGACTGAGATCGCCACTTCCGTCATAAGCGACAGCACCGGGTTCGGTGGCGAAGGCTATAAGCGTGTTCAGCGAACTTTTCACCTGCGCAAGACCGGTGTCGCCGGCAGTGATCAGCTGGTCTCGCAACCAATAGTCCTTGCGTGGAAACGGATTGTTGCGGCAGGCGTCGAGGATGATCACCTGGATCTTCGATTTCGCGCGCAACTGCTGCAGCACATCGTTGAGCTTTACGGCCTGCACCTCAATGTCAGCCGCGTTCCTGAGCGATGCATCGACCGGGATCAGGAAATTTTCACCGCCGATCTGAAACCCATGGCCAGAATAGTACACGACCGCAAGATCAGCGCCGTCCGCCGCCGCAAGGTAGTTGCGGAACTGCTTTTCGAACTCAATTTTGGTGAGATCCTTAGCGACGAACACGTCGAATCCGGCCAGCCGGAAGGTGTTCGACACATCGTCGGCGTCCTTCTCCGGATTCTTCAGAGCCGGAATTTCGCGGTACTCGGAATTGCCGATGACAAGCGCAACCCTTCGATCGGCGCAAGCTTGGAACGCCGTGAAGCTCGCGAGGATCAGGGCCGCAATGAAAGCACAACATCGCAGCATGGCTCATCCTTAACTGCTAGTGACCTGTCGGGTCACAAGACACAGCTTGTGACGCCGCGGTCCGTTAAAGACTTCACATCCGCCGAAACGGCAAGGCACGAAAGGCATCCGCAATGGCTGGCAGATGCCGCACCCAATCAACTGTTAAAATAGCCCAGTGGCGTGGGTACCGCAATAAGCTGGGCGAATCGACGCCCGGACTGCAACGGCAAGCGCAATGAGATTTCGGCGGAGCTCGAGGACATGAAGATCATGTTCGACGGTATTCCGCTGGCCATTGAAGCTGGCGATCCGGCCCTGGCCGCGAAAGGATGGCTGCCAGCATGGAACACATCCACGGGAAACGCAGCTGGTGATTCCCAATGAAAAGGCACTTTTCGATTTTGGCGCGCCAAGAAAACGGTACCGTCAAAAAGACGTCAGAACGGTCCTTTTGCACGCGATCGTTCGCGATCGACGGGCGAAGATTTCTGCTTATTAAATCAGTCGTTTTTAGGGGTATTCCGATAGCACGCGATAGTGCGCGAAGGCCCCAAAATCATTCCCACTCGATCGTGCCTGGCGGCTTCGACGTCACGTCGTAGACGACGCGGTTGATGCCGCGGACCTCGTTGATGATGCGCGTGGCGGCGGCACCCAGGAAATTCATGTCGTAGTGGTAGAAATCGGCGGTCATGCCGTCGACCGACGTGACGGCGCGCAGGGCGCAGACGAATTCGTAGGTGCGCCCGTCGCCCATCACGCCAACGGTCTGCACCGGCAGCAGCACGGCGAAGGCCTGCCAGATGGCGTCGTAGAGGCCAGCCTTGCGGATTTCGTCGAGGTAGATGGCGTCGGCCTCGCGCAGGATCTCCAGCTTCTCGCGCGTGATGCCGCCCGGGCAGCGGATGGCGAGGCCGGGGCCGGGGAACGGATGGCGGCCGATGAAGCTTTCGGGCAGGCCGAGTTCCTTGCCCAGCGCCCTCACCTCGTCCTTGAACAGTTCGCGCAGCGGCTCGACCAGCTTCATGTTCATGCGCTCGGGCAGGCCGCCGACATTGTGGTGGGACTTGATGGTCACCGACGGACCGCCGGTGAAGGAGACGCTCTCGATGACGTCGGGATAGAGCGTGCCCTGCGCCAGGAAATCGGCGCCGCCCAGTTTCTGCGCCTCTTCCTCGAACACTTCGATGAACAGCCGGCCGATGGTCTTGCGCTTCTTCTCCGGATCGGCTTCGCCTTCCAGCGCCGAGATGAACTTGTCCGAGGCATCGACCAGGATCAGCGGCAGATTGTAATGCTGGCGGAACATCGAAACCACGCCCGCCGCCTCGTCCTTGCGCATCAGGCCGTGGTCGACGAGGATGCAGGTCAGCTGGTCGCCGACTGCCTCGTGGATCAGCAGCGCGGCGACCGAGGAGTCCACGCCGCCCGACAGCGCGCAGATGACCTTGCCCTTGCCGACCTGCTTGCGGATCGCCTCGACCGCGTGCTCACGATAGGCGCGCATTGTCCAGTCGCCCTCGATGCCGGCGATGTTATGGACGAAATTCCTGAGCAGCCTTGCACCGTCGGGCGTGTGCACCACCTCGGGGTGGAACATGATGCCATACATCCTGCGCTCGACATTGCCGAAGATGGCGAAGGGCGAGCTTTCCGACTTGCCGAAGACCTCGAAGCCCGGCGGCAGCGCAATGACACGGTCGCCATGGCTCATCCAGACCTGATGGCGCTGGCCGGTGGCCCACAGGCCCTCGAACAGCGGGCTATCCTTTTCGATCTCGACGAAGGCGCGGCCGAATTCACGGTGGTTGGAGCTTTCGGCGACACCGCCCATCTGCACGCACATCGCCATCTGGCCGTAGCAGATGCCGAGCACCGGTACGCCGGCATCGAAGACGATCTGCGGCGCGCGCGGGCTGCCGATATCGCTGGTCGACGCAGGACCGCCTGACAGGATCACGGCTTTCGGATTGATGCGCTTGAACGCCGCCTCGGCCGACTGGAACGGCACGATCTCGGAAAACACCCCCGCCTCGCGAATGCGGCGGGCAATGAGCTGCGTAAACTGGCTGCCGAAATCGACAATCAGGACGGTATCGGGATGATTGGCTGTTGTCATGGCGAGCGTTTAGAGAAAGAAACGAGTCTGCGCAATGGGTTGCATAGCCTGACGTTCAGAGCGGTCTCGGCTCGTCACGGGGTGAATCCGTCCGCAGCGTGCCCGACCCGATCGCCTGTTCGAGGCGCGTCACGGCGTCGGCCAGCTTCTCATCGATGACATGGAGGTATTCGGTCCAGTCACCAACATGCCTGAGATCAGCCGCCCCGTCGGAAATGCCGCGCAACCCGATCAAAGGCACATCGAACAGCTGGCAGGCGCGCAGGCAGGCGAAGGTTTCCATGTCGACCATGTCGGCCGCGATCGAGTCGTAGGCCGCGCCTGTGATGATCGCCCCACCGGTCGACAGCGTGGCCTCCTTTATATCCGGAATGCGGAACGGCAGCGGCACGGTCACCGGCAGGTCGAGGAACGGCGTCGCGCCCTTCTCGAAACCGAGCGGCGACGCATCGATGTCGCGATAGCTGACGGAGATGGCCTGATAAATTTCCGTCTGTTCCAGGCTCCGGCTTCCCGCAGACCCCAGTGAAACCACCAGATCGGGCAGCGCCTTTTCCGACTTCAGCCAGGACAGTTCGGCGCCAAGCCTGACGCCCGCTTCAACCGGGCCGACACCCGTCATCAGTGGCGTGAACAACCGTTGCAAATGCGGCCCGTATTCGGCCTGTGCCGCCATGATGAAAAGGACGTCCTTGCCACCGATCCGCACAATGTTACCCATCGTATCACCCTGCAATCCCGTCGCGCCCAACCATCGTCATCATCGTCCCCGTCATGGTGGCGATCAGCTTGGCCTCGCCGTCGGCGGCGAAGGCATAGGCCTGGCCGTCGGCAACGATAATGGTGCGACCAGGCTTGGTCACCGAGCCACGGAAGAGAAAGCGCTCACCCCTGCCCGGCGCCAAAAGATTGACCTTGAACTCGATGGTCAGCACGCCGGAATTCTCCGGCATCAGCGAGAACGCCGCATAGCCGCAGGCCGAGTCCAGCGCGGTCGAAATGACGCCAGCATGCAGGAACCCATGCTGCTGGGTCAGTGCTGCCGAATAGGGCATCTCGATCTCGATGATGCCAGGCGTCACAAGCGTCAGTTCGGCGCCGATGGTCGCCATCGCCTGCTGGCGTGCGAAGGATGCCCTGACGCGATCCTCATAGTCTGGAGCCGGTACGATCTTTGCCGCCATCACGATTGCCTTCAGGTTTGCCGGGAAAGCTTATCGCAGAGGCATGGGCGGCAGGCAAATGCTTTTGCTGCACTGCAGCATTAGGCCTCGGCCGAGCAGGGAAACTCCATGCGGGATGAGGGCACTCGGTGCGGTTCAACTGGCCCTGCGCATGGCACAGAAATAGAATCCGTCAGTGCCGCTCAGCGCCGGCGACAGCGAAACATCCCCGCCAGCGCCGATCCGCGCGGCCGCCTCATGGCCTGGAAAACAGCTGTTCCAGAGCGCACGGTGATCGACCGGAGCAAAGCCGCTGTTGCGCTCGCGGAATTCCGCGACCTGTTGGCCATTCTCGTCGTCGAATACCGAACAGGTGATGTAGACCAGCAGGCCGCCGGGTTTGACATAGGCGCGTGCCGCGTCGAGGATCGCCGATTGCTCACCTTTGCGGGCGTCGAGCTGTCTTTGCGTCAGCCGCCATTTGGCATCGGGACGGCGCCGCCAGGTGCCGCTGCCGGTACAGGGCGCGTCGACCAGCACGATGTCCATATGATTGGCGAGCGGAGCGAGTTCGGCCGGCTTGGTGACGACCTGCACGTTGCGGTTCTCCGAGCGGCGGATGCGGTCGAAGATCGGCGCCAGCCGCGCTTTTTCGGCATCATGGGCAAAGATCTGTCCCCGATTTTCCATCGCGGCCGACAGCGCCAGCGTCTTGCCGCCGGCGCCGGCGCAGAAGTCGAGCACCTGCATGCCGGCCGTCGCGCCGGCAAGCGTGGCCGCGATTTGCGACCCCTCGTCCTGGACCTCGAACCAGCCTTTCTGGAAGGCCGGCTCGGCCTGCACGTTAGGGTGCCTGCCGTCGCCGTCGATGGGCGGGATTCGGATGCCCTGTGGCGCGATCCGCGCGGCGCTGGCGCCGGTCTGCGCCAGCTCGGCCAGCACTTTGGCGCGGTCAGCCTGCAGCGTGTTGACGCGGATGTCGAGCGGCGGGCGGGTGGCCAGCGCGGCGCCCTCCTCGACCCACGTTCCGCCGAAGGCCCGTTCGAAAAGCGGTTCGCACCAATCGGGTATGTCGGCGCGAACCGCGGGCGGCGCGTCGGCAAGCCTGCGCTGTGCGATTGCCTGGAGTTCCGTGGCGCTGAGCAGCGGCGGCGCGAACTTGTCGCCTTCGAGCACGGTGTTGAGTGATTGCGCCGTCTGGCCCCATTCGAGCAGCAGCGCCCCGAAGCCGATGGCACGCGGCGTATCTTCGCCGAGCAGCCAGCCGGCGGAGCGTTTGTGGCGCAGCGCGTCGTAGACGATGTTGCCGATCGCGGCGCGATCCCCGCCGCCAGCGAAACGGTGTGAGAGCCCCCAATCCTTCAGCGCATCGGCCACCGGCCGGTGACGCCGGCCAATGTCCTCCAGCACTTCGATGGCCGCAGCCAGCCGTCCGCCCAGTCGCATTCGTTATTCCATCAAATCGAGCACATTCATCTCTCGGCCTGCTCTTAGAGCCTTTCACGTCCGGATTGAACCCCGCTCCGACTCGCGACGAGGCAGCAGCCCGACCGTGGCCTGCCAGAACTGTATGATCAATAAATCATCCGGGTCGGCACCAGCAGAGCGATCAGTAAATGAAAGATCTCTAATGTTCGTAACTTGGTGAGCGCAAGCATCGTACATGGCGCAACAGCTCTGATTTCCAAGTTTTTCGGTTGGGAATACTCTTCCAACCATGATTCGCGGCGCGGAAAACGCGGACCGGCGGATCGTCACGAGGAGAGGGCAATGAAGACTTATCTGGCGGAAGTTCTAGGCACATTTCTGTTGGTATTCATCGGCACGGCGTCGGTGGTGACGGGCGGCTTCGGCGGCGCGCTGCCTCTTGGTCAGGAAGGCATTGGCCTGGCATTCGGCATCGGTCTCATCGCGGCGGCCTGTGCGATCGGTCCGATTTCGGGCGCGCATCTCAATCCGGCGGTGACGCTCGGCGTCTTCCTTGCCGGCCGGTTGCCGGCCAAGGACGTCATTCCCTACTGGATCGCGCAGATCATCGGCGCCATCCTGGCTTCACTGGCGTTGTGGATCATCGTTTCCGGCCAGGCCGGCGGCCACATAGGCGGCTTCGGTGCCAATGGCTGGGATGAGGCGAAATGGGGCGTGAGCTCGGCATTCCTGTGGGAGCTGATCGGCACCTTCACCTTCGTCACGGTGATCCTCGGTGTTACCGCTGAAAAGCACTCGACGGCATTTGCCGGATTGGTCATCGGCCTGACGCTGGCGGGCATTCACTTCGCCATGATCCCGGTCACCGGGACCTCGGTCAATCCAGCCCGCTCCATCGGCCCGGCGCTGTTCTCGGGCGGTGCAGCGATCGACCAGCTCTGGCTGTTCATCGTCGCGCCGCTGATCGGCGGCGCCGTCGCCGGCGTCGTGGCCAAGGCGCGTGTCTTCGAAAAGGATTGATCTCGAAGGCCTGAATGAAGAAAAGGCGCGGACCGTGGCCCGCGCCTGCCTCAGACTGCTGACGAACCCCGTCGATTTTCGGCGGGGTTTTGTTTTGCGCGTTGATTGAGCTTTGTAAATTGGTGTC